>NZ_BAAILP010000009.1:0-6502 GCF_054589055.1 Novosphingobium sp. 11B
TCCAGCGTCAGCGATACGCCATTTGGCATCGACGCCTGCAGCCGCACTGACGGTACTAATCCCGCAGACCGGACCGCGATCCCACCAGTGTGTCGCTCCGCAGGCGCCGGAGACGTCTCCACCCGGATAAACGCCGACGGATCCGGCAACTGCCCCGTGCTCCGCTGCCCGTTCGCACTCTGGCGCTCCTGATACTTCCTGACCCATTTGCGCAGTTGGTTGGCGTTGACACCATGCTCCAGCGCAAGCCTCGCCACCGATATGCCAGGCTCGAGGCACGCCTCGACCAACCGTACCTTCCCCGCACGACCATAATAGCGCCGGCCGTCACTCGTCACCCTTACAACCTCGAGCCCATAGGAGCCCACCGGTGCCATCTCCATGTGTCCACCTCTTCCTTGGTGGACACATCCTTCACACCGCGTCACTCAACCGAACAGGTGCGCGGAAATTCGCGCTTACGAAAGGGGGGGACTCATCGACGAGCTCTTGGCCGCTCGCGGGGCGGGTTCAGCAGTAAGCTTCACTGTCTGGCTGACGCCCGAAGGCGACCACTCGCCTTCCACCTGACGGTGGGGTAAGCGGCGGATTGCAGGGCCTATGACACGCTGATCGCGTTGCCGGAACAGGCGCCACTTGCCGACAAGGGCTACGATGCCGACGCCATCCGTGCAGACCTTGCAAGCCGTGACATACAGGCCGTCATTCCAGGTCGATCAAACCGCCGGGTGAAGATTGAGCATGATCGGGTGCTCTACAAACAACGCAACCACATCGAGCGCATGTTCGGCCATTTGAAAATCAACCGCGCCATTGCCACGCGATATGATCACCTTGCCGCCAGCTTCATTAGCATGGTCCATATCGCCACAGCCAGATACTGGCTCAAATTCGTCCACGCCGCCTAGCTGATGCACGTTCGCCAAAAAATATGAGGGCGGCGGCGAGCGATTTACTCGCCGCCGCCCTCACGTCTTATTTATTCTGCAAAGCTTTGATCAACCTTCAACGCTGACGGCAACTTCGAGGCCATGCTCCTTGAGCAGGGCGTGGCGACGTGCAGCCTTGTGATCTTCCGCGACCATTTCCGCGCACATTTCCTGCACTGTGATTTCCGGCGTCCAGCCGAGAAGTTCCTTGGCTTTGGCCGGATCGCCCAGCAGGGTATCGACTTCAGCGGGGCGGAAGTAGCGCGGGTCGATGCGCATGATCACGTCACCAACGTCCAGAGCCGGTGCGAGATTGCCCTCAATGGCCGCTACGGTTGCGATTTCATCGACGCCTTCGCCGGAAAACTCGAGAGTCAGGCCCAGTTCCTTGGCGGCCCAGGCAATGAACTGACGCACCGAATATTGAACGCCGGTGGCGATGACGAAGTCTCGCGCTTCTTCCTGCTGCAGCATCATCCACTGCATGCGCACGTAGTCCTTCGCGTGGCCCCAGTCGCGCAGCGAGTCGATGTTGCCCATGTACAGGCACGGCTCGAGGCCGAGCGCTATGTTGGCAAGGCCGCGCGTGATCTTTCGCGTCACGAACGTCTCGCCGCGGCGAGGAGATTCGTGATTGAAGAGCACGCCGTTGCAGGCATACATGCCATAGGCTTCACGATAGTTCACCGTGATCCAATAGGCATAGAGCTTCGCCACCGCGTAAGGCGAGCGGGGGTAGAACGGGGTGGTCTCGCGTTGCGGGATTTCCTGGACCAAGCCGTAGAGTTCTGAGGTCGAAGCCTGGTAGAAACGGGTCTTCTTTTCCAGGCCGAGGAACCGGATCGCCTCGAGCAGGCGCAGCGTGCCGATCCCATCGACGTCGGCGGTATATTCAGGTGCCTCGAAGCTGACAGCGACGTGGCTCTGCGCGCCCAGATTGTAAACTTCATCAGGTTCGATGTCGCGGATAAGCCGGGTCAGGTTCGACGTATCACTCAAATCGCCGTAATGGAGCTTGAAGCGGGTCCCGTGCTGATGGCGATCTTCGTAAATATGATCGACGCGGGCGGTGTTGAAAAGGGAAGCGCGGCGCTTGATGCCGTGAACTTCGTATCCTTTTTCAAGGAGGAACTCTGCAAGGTACGATCCATCCTGGCCCGTCACACCCGTAATTAATGCCGTCTTGGTCATCTGCGCCGCATTCCTATGTCACTCTCCCAAAGGAGATAATCCGGATGCGCAAATGCTGCAATGCAAAACGGTGCTTAAAATCCCGGTTTGACTAATTGTTTTTCAGATTCTCGAATATCAGCAAATCTATAAGACGAAGCGGTGCGTCCTGGCGTTGAAGAGCATCGGCGCTCGTAATTCCTCAGTCCGGCAAACCTAGGAGCATGCTCGATGACCCACGCCTCATCTCGCTTACCCAACGCGGCTTGGGCCACGCGTTGTCAGGTATGTTATGCTGCCACCAATCCATCCTCAAAATAGAACTGGTTTCGTTTGCAGACCGCTGGCTAGCCTTTTGCGGCGCCGGAGATTGACGAGCAGTTTTTCATTTGGTTCTTTTTCATGGATCTAAATTTGCTCGTGCACACCTGCTCTCAATGAAGGCTCTCGTACTGTCAGGCAGTTGAGACACCGCCCACAGCTGCAAATACGTTCGGCGCCTCGAATCATAAGCACTATGCAATCGATTAGCGTGGGTGTGCCGCGCCTTCTTCAGGTGGTGCCGGCCGACCGCTTAGTGTCCATTCGGTGGGACACCTTCGATGCATTGACCACATCGATCAGCTCCGCATCCAGGCGTGCGAGTATATGATCCTTGGCCCAACGCTTTTCTGCCCGCTGACGGCCGTTTTCCCCATAGAGCGCTGCGACAGCTGGATTATCGAGCAGCGACTCGATCCCTTCGGCAAACGCCTTCGCAGAACCGGGTTGGGTAATGATCCCGCAATCGACGATCTCTTCGGCTAAACCAGTGCCAAGTTCGGCAGTGGCCACGACAGGCCGACCCGATGCGAGCATATTTGTCAGTTTTGAAGGCAAGACCAAATCGGCTGCACCTGCGAGTTGCGGCATAAGATGTACTGTCGCCAGACCCAGCAGCTCGTTGAGGCGCTCGCGATCCTGAAGGTCATGAAACTGGATATTGGTAAGATCGCTGGCCAATTCTTCCAGCGCGGCGCGGTTCGGGCCCTGGCCGCAGATTATAAAGGTCAGGTCCTTACGATCACGTAGCAGGCGCGCGGCATCAAGCACGATGTCTATACCTTGCTTGTTTGCGATATTGCCGGAATAGAGTGCTACGTGAGGCGTCGTAACCCCCCATTGCGCTCTGTAAGGCGACTGTCCCTGATACGGGGTGATCGCCGCGATATCGGCCCAATTGCGCAATTCATGAATGCGAGAGCGGGACACACCCTTCTCGGCCAGTTTGGCGCACATCTGCGGCGAGATTGAACTGACATGATCGAACAGGCCGATGACGTGTTGTTCGAACCATCGTCCTAGCTTGGCAACCCCCCCACCGTCGCCAACGAGACCCGTCGCAAGTGCCGCCTCTATTTCGAAATCCTGAATGTGGAGCCAACATTGGGCACCGCTCAATCGGGACACCAGCCAGGCGACAGGAGCACTAATAAGCGAGGGGGCAACCGTGAAAACCAAGTCTGGCCGCTTGCGCCCCAGCGCCGCAGCCAACATCGTAGGCAGTGCTGTCGCCAAAAACGACACGTGGTGAATCAACCGACGCATGCCGCTTGGTTTGGCAGGCACATAGATGGGACAGCGGGTTATATCGACGCCGCCTTCCGACGATCGCTGCCAGCCTTTGCCGGAATAGGCGGCATGGACTTTCCAAGCAGGATAGTAGGGGACTGCGACAACCGCGCGTGCTTCGTGACCCGCTCTCACCCAGGCCTTGGTCATGTCTCCGCTGTAGAGACCAATGCCGATTTCCTCAGGAGCGTAATTCAGTCCGAGAAACAGAATTCGCATCAGGCCATGGCCGACTTGTTTTCAAGAAACCAATCGTAAGCGGACTGAATTCCTTCGAAAAGCCCGATAGAGGGGCTCCACCCCATCGAACGCAGCTTGTCGGCGCTCATGAGCTTTCGCGGCGTCCCATCCGGTTTGGTCTCGTCTCTGATGATCTCGCCGTAGAAGCCGATTGCCTTCATCACCATCTCGGTCAACTCGAGGATCGTCACATCTTCACCGGAACCGATGTTAACATGCTCGTGCCCTGAATAATTCTTCAGCAGCATGATACAGGCATCTGCCAGATCATCGACGTGCAGAAACTCCCTTCGCGGCGATCCGGTTCCCCAGATTTCTATCGAGGAGGCGCCGACTCGCTTTGCCTCATGCGCCTTGCGGATGAGGGCGGGCATGACGTGACTGGATGTAAGATCGAAATTGTCTCCGGGGCCGTAAAGATTGGTGGGCATCGCCGAAATGTAGTCCAAGCCATATTCCTTGCGGTAAGCTTGGCATAGCTTGATCCCTGCAATCTTGGCGATTGCATACCACTCATTCGTGGGCTCGAGCGGACCTGTCAGCAGGGCGCCTTCAGTGATGGGTTGTTCCGCGAACTTGGGGTAGATGCACGATGATCCAAGGAACAGCAGCTTTTCGACACCAACCTGCCGCGAGCTTTCGATGACGTTGGCCTCGATCATCAGGTTATCGTAGAGAAACTGCCCCGGATACGTGTCATTCGCAAGAATCCCGCCAACTTTCGCGGCGGCAACCAAGACGGCATCTGGACGACTGGCATTCATCCAGTCCCGGACGGCGGATTGCTCGCGCAAATCCACGCGCGTTGCGGGGAAGATGACTTCACATTTCTCGGCAGCAAGGCGGCGGACAAGAGCTGACCCGACCATACCCTTGTGTCCCGCAACGTAAACTTTCTTGCCGGCAAGATCGTAGGTCGGTCCGCTCATGATTCTCTTCCAATATGTTGCAGCGCAATAAGGACTACCGCGTAGTTCGCCATTACGCAATTGCAGGAATGAATTCTAACCATTTAGGCACCGCAGCGACAACGTCGAACCGGCGTCGGATTCAGTCTCCATGCTGCCTGTCGACGGGTTCAGCCGCTCTAAGTCAGTCGGATCCAAACAGGTCGCGCGTGAAGACCTTGTCTTTCACATCGTCTATGTCAGCGGTCATGCGGTTGGCGATTATGACGTCGCACTCTCGCTTGAAAGCCGCAAGATCGCGCAGAATTTTGGAGCCGTAAAACTCATCGGCCTGCATGGAGGGCTCATAGATAACCACTTCGATCCCTTTCGCCTTGATTCGTTTCATGATCCCTTGGATTGAGGACTGCCGGAAATTGTCAGACCCCGCCTTCATGACGAGCCGGAAGACGCCAACCTTTCTAGGTTTCTTCGCGATTATCTGGTCGGCGAGAAAGTCCTTGCGAGTACGGTTAGCATCCACGATCGCTCGGATCAGGTTTTGCGGAACGTCCGAATAGTTCGCAAGCAACTGCTTGGTGTCCTTCGGCAAGCAATACCCGCCATAACCAAAGCTGGGATTGTTGTAATGCGCCCCAATCCTGGGGTCGAGGCCGATTCCGTTGATAATCTGGCGCGTATCCATGCCCCCCGCGATGGCGTAGCTGTCTAGTTCGTTAAAAAATGCGACGCGCATAGCGAGATAGGTGTTGGCAAACAGCTTTATCGCTTCCGCTTCGCGGGCGTCGGTAAACAGCATTTCAATATCGGTCTTGACGGCGCCGTTGCGCAGTAGGTCTGCGAAGATGCGGGCGCGCTCGGATCGTTCGCCGACGATGATGCGCGACGGATGCAAATTATCATAGAGCGCGCGACCCTCCCGCAAGAATTCGGGGCTGAAGATGACCTGATCAGTTCCAAGGCGTTCGCGGATTTCATCCACAAATCCAACAGGGACAGTAGATTTGACGACAATAGTGGCCTCAGGATTGATCGCAGTCGCGGCCTGGATTACGGCTTCCACTGAAGAGGTGTCGAACTTATTCGTTTCGGGGTCATAATTAGTAGGGGTGGCAACGATCACATACATAGCGCCTTTCAAAGCGCTCTCAGCGTCCAGTGTCGCGACAAGATCAATCTTTTGCGTAGCGAGAAAATCTTCCAATTCTGCATCTATGATCGGAGACTTGCGCGCATTAAGCAAGTTAACCCGTTCCACCATGAGATCCACTGCCACAACTTCATTATGCTGAGCGAGTAGAGCCGCATTCGAGAGGCCGACGTAGCCCAGACCAAAAACTGCAATCTTCATTGTGCGGGGTGCCTCGTGCAGCATAATTTAGCAATTTTCTAAACAGACGGAGTGTCGGACAATAGGCGCATAGATACACCCCAGTTCCGGCGTCTGCCCAAAAACTAACTGGGTCTATTCCGCATTGCAGCACTATCCGTCAACGCCTTTGTCTCCGAGTGACCCTGTCCCGTTCTGCCACCGGCCAGAACGAGAGGTCCGGCGCTTCATCGGCCGGGGTTAACCCCGGCCGATGAAGCAAATTCGGCCGGCGTCATGCACCCCAGGGATGTGTGAGGTCGGGTCTCGTTGAA
>NZ_BAAILP010000010.1:0-32864 GCF_054589055.1 Novosphingobium sp. 11B
CCCCCCCCCCCCGCCGGACAGCACCGGTCCCGGAACCTGTCCGGGACGGCACGTTGAAGCAATCGGAAGGGCGGCCGGTCCGTATCGGGTGTTGGGAGAGGAAGGAGCCCCGACCCGTCCCGGCCGCCCTGAGCGGGGCACGCCGCGGGGAATGGCGTTCCCGCAGCGTGCCTCGCCGTATCAGTCGAACTTGAAGCGCACGCCCACCGCGAAAGTGCGGTCGATCAGCAGCGTGCTGGAGTTGAACTGCTGCGCGTTACCGACGTCGCCGAACTTGTAGTAGTTCTGCTGCTTCGCCTTGGTGAGGTTAACTGCGTCGAAGGTCACGCCGATATCGTCGTTGACGTTCCACGTCAGCTGCAGGTCGAGGCTCTTTTCAGGCGCGCGCCAGAAGCCGATCGGGTTCGCGAAGGAGCGGCCCTCGTTGCTCTGGAGGAAGCCCTTGCGCCAGATGTACGACAGGCGGGCACCGATCGGGCCGTTGTCGTAGGCCAGCGTCGCGTTGTACGACAGCTTCGACACGCCGAAGAACGCCGACTTGGTGGAGCCGGTGATCTCGCCCTGGGTGTTGACGACCGGGATCGTCTGCTCGGAGTCGAGGATCGTGGCGCTGCCGGTGAAGCCGAGGCCGTTGAGCGGGCCGGGCAGATAGGTCGGGAAGTAGGTCAGGCCCAGTTCCACGCCCTTCAGCACGCCGTCGGAGGCATTGACCGGACGGGTGATGTTGAACGTCTCGGTGTAGGTCTCGTTACGCGGCAGGTAGTTGTCCGGGATGATCTCGCGGCCCGTGAGCGGCACGACCAGCCCGTTGATCTCGCGGCGGAAGGCCGTCGCGTAGATCGCGCTGTTGCGCTCGAAGTACCATTCGATCGCAAGGTCGAAGTTCTTCGAATGGGTCGCGGTCAGGTTGGCGTTGCCCGCGCTGCCGGTGCCGAAGCCGATGCGCGACAAGTCGCCCGTCAGCGTGACGTTGGGGTTGAGATCGCCGAAGGCCGGACGGCGCAGCGTCTCGCCGTAGTTGAAACGGATGCGCAGGTTGTCAGTGATGCCGTAGCGCGCGGTGAACGAGGGCAGCCACTTGGCCGAGCCGGTCGAAACCCCGGTGCGGGCGAAGCCGTTGCCGCGATCGAAGTATTCGTAGTCGGTATCGATCTGCACATAGCGCACACCGGCCTGCAGCTGCAGCGGGCGGCCGAACAGTTCGATCTCGCCGTCCGCCATGAGGTAGGCGGCGGTATTGATCTCGCCGATGCCGAAGACGTGGCCGAAGCTCAGCTGGTCGGACAGCAGCAGCCCCGGGTTGACCGCCCGGTACAGGGTGCGGACCGCATCCTTGTCCATGGTGCGCGGATCGGCGAGGACCCAGCTGGTCGGAATGTCGGCGCGGCCGTCGAAGAAGCCGCTGTTGGTGAACGGCGTACCCTGCCCGAACTGGTCGAGCGTCACGCCCGGCAGGCCGCCCGCGCCCTGGTCACGCACGTAGCTGTCGGCCTTGCGGTCGTCGTAGCGGAAGCCCGCCTTGATGCGGCGCAAGAAGCCTTCGTCCCACTCGTACTCGCCGTCGAGCATCACGGTCAGCGCGCTGCCCTTGTTCTTCGTGCCGCTGTCGAACAGGTTGCCCACGGTCCACGCCGAAGCGTCGGTCAGGACGCCCGGATTGCCGAAGCTGTACGAAGGCAGGCCGCCACCGGCGTTGAAGTCCACGTCGATGTCGAGCGGCGCGCGATCGGTACGGATGGCGAAGAACGAGGTCTCGTTCTTGCTGTCCTGATAGGCGACGTCGGCCGTGATCTTGCCGCGATCGGCCACGTCCCACTTGGCGTTGAAGGCGTAGACATAGCTGTCGGTCTTGTTGGTCGAATAGTCGCCGCTGTTGAAGCCTGCGACCGCACCGGCCTGACGCGACTTGATGATGTTGGTGCCGTCATACAGCTCGAAGCTGTTGGCGACGTCAGCGGGCAGGTTGCCCCACCAATCGACGAAGCTGAAGTTCAGGCTGTTGAAGGTCTTGCCCCGGAAGCCGGTGTAGAACACTTCGGCGGTGTAGACCGAGCGATCGTTCGGCGCCCACTGCAGCGCGGCGTTGACCGACGGGCGCGTGCGCTTGCCGTAGAGGTCGGAGGCGATCACCGCGTCGCGCGACAGGTAGTACGGCGTCTCGACACCGTTGATGTTCAGCGTCGAGCCGGGCGCGATCGGCAGGCCCGCGTCGAGTCCAGGCGTCCAGTTCTGGTTGCGGTCACCCGGGAAGATTCGCTCCAACGGGGTCAGGCCGGAACCTGCAGGCGGGGTCTCGGTGGCGAACGGCACCATGGCGCCCGCCTGCAGGTTCTGGTTGCGATATTCGGCGCGGGTGTAGCTGGCGTTCACGAGGAAGCCGATCTCGCCGATGCCGGTGTCCCACTTGTCCGCCACGAGCAGCGCGACGTTGGGGTTGGCCTTGTCGGCCAGCTCCGAATAGATGCCGCGCGCAAGGCCCGAGATGGTGAAGCCGTCGAAGTCGAGCGGACGGCGCGTCTGTACGTCGATCTGCCCGGCAAGGCCGGTCTCGATCTGGTCGGCCGAGCGGGTCTTGTAGACGTCGATCTTCTTGACGAGGTTGGCCGAGATGTCCTGCAGCGCGAACGAGGTGCCCGCCGCCGTGAAGATGTTGCGGCCGTTCAGCGTGGTCAGCGGATCGGTCAGGCCGCGGATGGTGATCGTCGCGGCTTCACCGCCGGCACGGTCGGTGACCTGAATGCCGGTGACGCGCTGCAGCGCCTCGACCACATTGTTGTCGGGCAGCTTGCCCACGTCCTCGGCGACGATCGAGTCGACGATCTGGACATTGTCCTTGCGGCTGTTGATGGCGCCGACGATGGACGCGCGCACGCCGGTGACGATGATGTCTTCGGCGCTGGCATCATCTGCAGCGGCCTGAGGCGCGGTATCCTGCGGAGCAGCGTCCTGAGCCTGCGCGACGGAGGCGAAGCCGAGAGCGAGAACGGATGCGGTGCAAAATGCGAATGGCTTGAACGCCATGATCAACCCTCCCAAGGGGGCTGGCCGATACCATGCCCCGAAACTGTGTGGCGCCTGATTATTAGTCGGACTATTTAGACGCAAGAGGAAAATGCATTGCTCCGACAAAAAGGATGCAGAGATGTGGCATATGGAGCGCACTTGTCGCTTTAGCGGGCGCATTCCCGGGCATCGACGTGCGATTAAATCAGACAATTAAACGCCATCGTCCCCGACTTGATCCGGGACCGCTGGCCGTGAACAGCCCACCTCCCAGAGGGTGCTTCCGGGCCAGCGTCCTCCTAAAGACCGACACCGGTCCCGGATCAAGTCCGGGACGACGGCAGGCTCAATCCGCCAGCCAGGCCACGCTGGCGTCATAGGCGTCGGCCAGCACCACCCGGTCCCCGGCATGGGCGAGCGCCCTGCCTTCGAAAGCGACCGAAGCGAAGCGCACGGTGCCGCTCGCCGGACCGACCTCGCGGCGGAAACGGGCCGCCTCGGTCGCAGAGAGCGGCGCGAGAGACACCGAACCGTCGGCCCCGGCGACAAGGCAATGGTCCGGCTTGAGGATCGGCACCAGTTGCACGGTGCCCTCGCCCGCCTCGACCGAGCGGAACTGCGTCTGCGGCAACGAGGCATCGCTCACCGAAAGGCGCGCGCCCTCGGCGGCCAGCCGCACGGTGCGGCGCACGGCGGGGATGAAGCGCTCCGGCAGCGCACCATTGCCCACCGGCACGCCGAAATCCGGATTGCCGTTGCCGTCGAAATAGAGGCGCTGAATGCGGGTGTGACGATCGGGGTTGAACAGTGGGTCGCCCTCGATCTTCTCGTAGTCGCGGCCGTGGTAGACGAGGATGTCGCGGCCCTGCTCGTCCGTGGTGAAGCTGTTGTGGCCGGGGCCGTAGACAGAGGTTTCACGGCAGGTGACGAAGACCGGCTCCGGCGACTTGGTCCAGGCGCGCGGGTCCATCAGGTTGTCGGTCTCGCCGATCGACAGCAGCCCCAGGCAATAGCGCGCATCGGTGGCACTGGCCGAATAGCTCATGAACAGGCGGCCGTTCTTGACGATGACGGCCGGTGCCTCGGCGACCTTGTAGCCGCGCACTTCCCAGTCGAGCGTCGGCACCGTCAGGCGCGCTGCGGGCGCGGACAGGGTCAGCGCGTCCTTCATCGGCGCGATGTAGAGGTTGGAATTGGTCTCGATCCCCGGCTCGCGCTGCGCCCACGCGAAGTAGCGCACGCCCCGGTGGACGAAGCTGGTGGAATCGAGGTTGAAGCTGTCCCACGGCGCCTTGAATTCGCCCAGCACCGACCAGCCCCCGGTCATCGGGTCCGGCCCGTCGCAGACCACTGCATACGTGCGGATGCGGAACACGTCCTCGCCGCCGCCGCTGGGGCCGGCAGCGAAGTACATCACCCACTTGCCGGCGATCAGGTGCAGTTCGGGCGCCCACAGGAAGCCCGACATCGGCCCGCTCGATTCGTGGTGCCACAACACCCGCTCCTCGGCATCGGTGAGGCCGGCGAGGGTCTTCGAACGGCGCAGCACGAGGCGGTCGTACTCGGGCACAGAGCCGGTCATGTAGTACCAGCCGTCCTCGTGCAGGAACACCTGCGCGTCGGCCCGGCGCTTCACCAGCGGGTTGATCGCACCGGGGACATCAGGGGTCTGCGAGGTGCCGATCACGCTCTTGCCCGGCGCGGCGCAGGCGATCGGAAGCAGCGATGCAGCAGTGGCGAAGTTGCGACGCGACAGGGGGAAGTTCATCATGGCCTCTCCGGCGGTTCTGGTGCGTTATGGTCGTGTTAGGTGCCGTTAGGCCCCCGTTGGGTGCCACCTTGAAAAAGGACGCCCCGGCCTTGGTTCAGGGCCGAAACCGGGGCGCCGTCAGGTGGGTGTTCAGTATTCGGCAACAGGCCAGCCGTCCGCGTCCCACCGCAGCGGCGCGATGCGCAGCGTGGGGCGGCCGTCGGCTTCCTTGTCGTAGGCGTGGTAGACGAGGTAGGTCGTGCCGTCCTTGTCGGTGAACGCCCCGGCATGGCCGGGTCCCCGGAAACGCTGCTTTTCCTGCAGGTCGGAGCGCAGCAGGATGGTGCCCTCGCCCTCCATCATCGAACTGCCGTCACGGCCAAGATAAGGGCCAGTGATCTTTTTCGAGCGGCCGACGACGGTGTAATACGTCGAGTTCACGCCCTTGCAGCAATAGTCGTAGGACGCGATCAGGAAGTACCAGCCGCCGTGCGGAATGATGAACGGCGCCTCTACCGGCGCCGCCGCTCCCGCGGGTGCGCGGCGGCGGGCGATGGAATACGGTTCGGTGCCGGGCACGACCTTGCCGGTCTTCGCATCGAGCGGGAACAGCTTGAGACCGCTCCAGAAACTGCCGAGCGACAGCCACTGGCGTCCCTGCGCATCGACGACGAAATTGGGGTCGATGGCGTTGAAGTCATCGTCCTTGGTGGACATGACGACAAGGCCATGATCCTGCCATTTCGCCTTTGGCCCCAGCGTCTTGCTGGTCGCGAGACCGATCGCCGAACGGTTGGAGCCGAAGGTCGAGACCGAATAGTACAGTCGGTATTCGCCGTTCACATACGAAATATCCGGCGCCCAGATACCTTCGGTTCCGGGAACAGCATCTTTCGCCCACGCCGGTATTTCGGAGAACACCGAACCGGCATCCTTCCACACCTTCAGGTCGGTCGAGGTCTTGATGCCGATATACTTGCCCACGGTGCTGAACACGTAATACGTGTCCCCCTCGCGGATGATGACCGGATCATGCACGACAAGGTCGCCGGAAAGCTGCGAATTCAGCGTCCCGGCACCCTTCTCGCCGACCTGCTGGGCGCTCGCGGAACTGGCAAGAGCCAGCGCCGCGAGACCGAGGAAGGCCGCCTTCATCACTGCAGTTCCAGCACCACCACCGACTTCGCCGGCAGCGTCACGACCATCTGGCCGCCCTGCACGCTCGCCCCGGTGAAGGCGGCGGGCTTGACGACGTCAGGCGCGTCGAAGGTGTTGTGCGAATTGATCGCCGAGCCCGTCAGAATACGGCCGGAAACCGCCGCTGCGCTGACGCCGTCGAGCTTGATCGTCACCGTGTTCGACTGGTTCGGATCGAGGTTCGACAGCGCGACATGCACCTTGCCGTCCTTCGCCTTCACCGCCGAGCCGCTGACCGCAGGCATGGTGAATTCGTCCTTGGAATACCACGGCGACTTGATCTCGAGCGGCAGCACGGTGGCGTCCTGCCAGGGCTTGTACATCTCGAAGACGTGGTAGGTGGGGGTCAGCACCATCTTGCTGCCCTGCGTGAAGATCATCGCCTGCAGCACGTTCACCATCTGCGCGATGGCGGTCATGCGCACACGGTCGGCGTGCTTCGCAAAGATGTCGAGGTGCACAGAGGCGATCAGCGCATCACGCAAGGTGTTCTGCTGCCTCAGGAATCCGGGGTGCGTCCCCTCGTCCTGCGCATACCACGAACCCCACTCGTCAACCGCGAGGAAGATGCGCTTCTCGGGATCGTACTTGTCCATGATCGCCGAGTGCTTGGTGATCAGTTCGTCCATGTGCCGCGCGCCGTTCAGCGCATCGGCCCAGCCGTACTCGTCGAAGTTCACTGCAGGCGCACGCGGCGGCCAGCCACCGGCGGGGTGGACGTAATAGTGCAGCGAAACGCCGTCGAGCTGGTTCGCCGCGACGCGCATCATCGTCTCGGTCCAGTTGTAGTCGTCGACGTTGGCGCCGGCCGCGACCTTCAGGATCTTGGTCCCGGCGGGCGGCTTGATGAAGGTGGCATAGCGGCGCGTCTCGTCCGCCGCGAACTCGGGGCGCATGTTGCCGCCGCAGCCCCACAGCTCGTTTCCGACGCCGAAGTACTTGACCTTCCACGGTTCCTTGTGGCCGTTCTTGGCGCGCTCATCCGCCAGCGAACCGGCGGGCGAGGTCATGTATTCGACCCATTCGGCCATTTCGCGCGGAGTGCCGTTGCCGACGTTGCCCGCGACATAGGCCTCGGCGCCGACCTGTCGGATCAGCTCGAAGAACTCGTGCGTGCCGACCGCGTTTGGCTCGGTCACGCCGCCCCAGTGGGTGTTGATCTTGACCGGGCGCTTGGCCTGTGGGCCGATGCCTTCACGCCAGTTGTATTCGTCGGCGAAGCAGCCGCCGGGCCAGCGGATCACCGGAACCGACAAGTCCTTCAGCGCCTTGACGACGTCGTTGCGGAAGCCGTTGGTATTGGGGATCTTGCTGCCTTTGCCGACCCACAGGCCGCCATAGATGCCCTCGCCCAGATGCTCGGCGAACTGGGTGAAGACGTCCTTGTTGTAGACCGGGCCGGGCTTGCCGCCCTCGATCGTGGCGGTGGTGGGCTGGCCGCCCGTATCGGCCGAAGCCGTCTGGCTCAGGGGCGCGGAAAGCACCGTCGCTGCCATCAGCATGGCGAGCGACGTGCGGCGGAAGAACTTAGTCATTTCAGTCCCCTCCCTAGGGAATCAATCGTGGAATTCGTCCACCAGCTTGCGGTGGCCGCGCAGGAATGCGTCGGCGACGAGTCGCAGCGGCGCCACGTCCACGTCGCTGCGGCCACCCCGGATGAGGCTGGCGAAGCGCGCGTAGAGGCCCGGATATTCCATGTCCTCGGCATGCTCGGTGCCGCTCGGAAGCGTCAGCACCGCGCCGCCGTTCGACAGCTTGAGGGTTCCTTCGTCCGTCTCTACGACGATGTCCCACGACTGCGGGCCGGTCTGCCGCCAGTCGAGGTCCATGTGGATCGGCGCGCCAGCGGTGTCGCGGAACTCGATGTCGGCGGCGATCGGCGCGGCACGGTTGGCCGGGATCTCCAGCGTCGCACCCTGCAGGAACATCGGGCGCGGCAGGATGTGCGTGACGATCGAAAGCGCATTGATGCCCGGATCGAACACGCCAAGGCCGCCCGGCTCCCAGATCCAGGCCTGGCCCGGATGCCACACGCGCACGTCCTCGCGCCACACGATCGAGACTTTCTCGATCTTGCGGTCGGACAGCCATGCCCGCGCCGGGGCCACGCCCGCCGCAAAGCGCGAGTGCCACGAGGCGAACAGCGTCGCGCCGACCTTCTCGGCGCGGCTTTCGAGCGCCACGACTTCGGACAGCGTCGCGCCCGGCGGCTTTTCAAGGAACACGTGCATGCCCTTCGACAGTGCCTGCACGGCAAGGTCGTAGCGGACCTGCGGCGGCGTGCAGAGCGCCACCGCGTCGACCGCAGGACCGTTCGCGATCAGTTCGTCGAGGCTCTTCGCGTGGGGCACGCCCTCGACGCCCGGATCACGCGGGCTGACGGTGGCGGCGAGGCTGAACGCCTTGTTCCCGGCGATCGCCGGAAGGTGCTGGTCGCGGGCGATCTTGCCCACGCCCACCACCGCAATGCGGATCGGGTCCATCGATCAGAGCGCCTTCACCGCGAAGGCGCGCTCGGGAACGCGGACCAGCTTGTTGGCGACCGGCAGCGTGAAAGGTGCGGCCGAAATCTCGAACACGTCGCCTTCCTGCGTCTGCACGCCGTCGCTGAACGAAAGCGTCGCGGTGCCGAAGAAGTGGACATGCACGTCGCCCGCGCGGCGGAACAGGTCGTACTTGAAGTGGTGATGCTCAAGGTTCGCGAACGTATGCGACATGTTACCCTCGCCCGAGAGGAAGGGCTTTTCCCAGATCGTCTCGCCACCCCGGATGACCTTGCTGGTGCCCTCGATATGCGAGGGCGGCGTGCCGAGCAGCAGCTCTGGGCCGAGCGCGGCCTGACGCAGCTTCGAGTGGGCCAGCCACAGGTAGTTGTGACGCTCGGTAACGTGGTCCGAATACTCGTTGGCAAGCGCGAGGCCGAGGCGGTAGGCAGTGCCGTCCTCGCCGATCAGGTAGATGCCTGCGAGTTCGGGCTCCTCGCCGCCGTCCTTGGCAAAGGCGGGCATTTCGAGGTCGTCGGTCGGGCCGACGAGCTGCGAACCGTCGCCCTTATAGAACCATTCCGGCTGCTGGCCGACTTCGCCCGGCGCAGGCTTGCCGCCTTCGAGGCCCTCGAGGAAGATGCGCATCGAATCGGTCAGCTTTTCGCCCGAAGTCGCCGCCTTGTGCATCTTGTCACGCCCCTCGGCGGAACCGAGGTGAGTCAGGCCGGTGCCGGTCATCAGCAGGTGCGCACCGTCCTCGTGGTCAATCGGCGCGAGCAGACGGCTAGCCGCGAACTCGGCGGCGATATCGACGGCTTCACCCTGCCCGGCATCCTTTGCGGCCTCGGCAAGCGTCTGGCCCGCAGCGATCGCGCCAAGCGCGAGTTCACGCACCGAAGCGACGCCCGGCAGGAAATGCGCGGCATCACCGTCAGCGAGAATGACGGAACGAACGCCCTCGGCGCTCAGGTGCTGGAGCAGGCGAAGATAAGTCATGGAAAACTCTCCCTGAGACGGCGCGCCCTTCTTGAGGGACGCGCCGCCCGGATGGTTGGATCAGATCAGTTGAGGGTCAGCGTGCCGTCGATCAGGCGCGGGGCGCCGTCACCGAAGGCATCGTCGCGCAGTTCGGCCGGAAGCAGCCCTTGCGCAAAGTTCTGGTAGCTGACCGGACGCAGGTAGCGGTCGATCGCCATGCTGCCGACCGACGTGGTGCGCGGGTCGGAAGTCGAGGGGAACGGGCCGCCGTGGACCATCGCGTGGCACACTTCGACGCCGGTGGGCCAGCCGTTGACGAGGATGCGGCCGACCTTGCGCTCCAGCACCGGCAGGACGCGGGCGGCGGCGCCCTCGTCGGCATCGTCCATGTGGAGGGTGGCGGTCAGTTGGCCTTCGAGGCCTTCGAGTACGGTCAGCAGCTCGGCTTCGTCCTTGCAGCGCACGACGATCGAGGAGGCGCCGAACACTTCGTCGCCCGCCGCCTTGTCCGCAAGGAACTGCGCGGCCGAGGTCTGGAACAGGATCGCGCCGCCGGTGGTGACGCTGCCCTCTTCGCCCTTGGCCAGAGTTTCGACGCCGGGAAGAGCTTCGAGCGCAGCGACGCCCTTGGCGTACGCGGCGGCGATGCCGGTGGTCAGCATGGTCTGCGGCTTGGCTTCCGAAACGCCGGTGGTCGCGGCGGTCACGAAGGCGTCCAGCCCCTCACCCTCGACGGCGAGGATCAGGCCGGGGTTGGTGCAGAACTGGCCCGCACCCATCGTCAACGAACCGACGAAAGCCGCGCCGAGCGCTTCGCCGCGCGCCTTGAGCGCCTCGGGAAGCAGCAGGACGGGGTTGATGCTCGACATTTCGGCATAGACCGGGATCGGCACTTCGCGCGCCTGCGCGAGCCTGGCGAGAGCAAGACCGCCGCCACGCGAACCGGTGAAGCCGACCGCCATGATCGCCGGGTGCTGCACGAGCGCCGCGCCCAGTTCGTTCGAGGGACCGACGAGGTGCTGGAACACGCCCTCGGGCAGACCCGCATCCTTCACCGCCTTGGTGATGGCGGCAGCGATCAGCGCGCCGGTGACCGGGTGCGCCGGGTGGCCCTTGACGACGACCGGGCAGCCCGCCGCCAGCGCCGAAGCGGTGTCACCACCCGCCGTCGAGAACGCGAGCGGGAAGTTCGAGGCGCCGAACACTGCGACCGGACCGACCGGGATCATGCGCAAGCGCAGGTCCGGACGCGGCAGCGGCGCGCGGTCGGGCAGCGCGGGATCGATACGAAGCTGCTGCCACTGGCCTTTGCGCACGACGTCGGCGAACAGGCGCAGCTGACCACAGGTACGACCACGCTCACCCTCGCCGCGACCGCGCGGCAGGCCGCTCTCGGCGATGTAGGCTTCGATCAGCGGCTCACCGATCGCCATGATCTCGTCGGCGATTCGCTCGAGGAACACAGCGCGCGTCTCGCGATCGGTAGCGCGGTAGGTGTCGAACGCAGCAGCCGCGGCGGCGCAGGCAGCGGCCACATCAGCGGTGGTGCTGATGGCGAGCGGCTCACCCTGAGGCTCACCGGTAGCGGCGACGATGGAACGAAATTCAGTCATTGGGCACTCCCTATTTACTCCGACATATTTCCTGTGCGAGCGAAACGCAATGTTTGTCGTTCCTTCTCGTGCAAACCGCTGTTAGTTTCGCTCCCGGAGGAGCCCATACCTGTGCCAGATGCCGATTTGACGACCGCCGACGAAAACATCAAACAGGGCGAGGAAGCCCGAGGCCCCGGCCGCAGACTGCACGGAGCCATTGCACACAAGCTCGGCACCGCCATCTTGTCAGGCAAATATGCTCCCGGCGACATTCTGTCGGGCGAAGTCGCCTTCGCCGAGGAACTGCAGGTCTCCCGGAGCGCCTACCGCGAGGCGATCCAGGTGCTCACCGCCAAGGGCCTCGTCGCGAGCCGCCCCAAGGCCGGCACGCGCGTACTCCCGCGTGATCGCTGGAACCTGCTCGACCCCGAAGTGCTCGGCTGGGCCTTCGCAGGCGAACCCGACATCGAGTTCGTCCGCAGCCTGTTCGAACTGCGGGCCATCGTCGAACCCGCCGCTGCCCGCCTCGCCGCCCAACGCCGAGATAAGGCCGACCTGAAAGCGATGAAGGACGCCCTCACCGCCATGCGCCGCCATACCCTCACCACCGAAGCCGGGCGCGCCGCTGACCGCGACTTCCACAAGGCCATCCTTCAGGCGACGCGCAACGACGCGCTTCTAACCCTCAGCGCCTCGATTGGCGCGGCGGTGAACTGGACTACGCAGTTCAAGCAACGCGCCCGCGCCCTGCCGCGCAATCCGATCCCGGATCACGTCAAGGTCTACGACGCGATCGCAGCAGGGGATGCGGCTGCAGCTGCGGAGGCGATGAACGTGCTGGTGGATCTGGCTCTGGAAGATACGCGTAGCTCGATGGAAGATTGAACAGGGGAATTCGCAGGGGTTTACCACCCCTGCACCCCGTATATCGTCGAGGGCACGCGCGCCGCCTCCTCATCCGCGACGGTGAGCCGGGAGACTGAATAGCCTGCGGCGCAATAGAGCACCGAGACTGCTGCGCGCACCTCGTCACCAAGTCCACGGGGTGCAGGGGTGGTAAACCCCTGCGACTTCCTCTTGCTTCTTAAACAAAAAAAGCCCCGACGATTTCCCGCCGGGGCTTTTTTGCGTGCCTGAAGCGTTATTCGAAAGTCGCTTCCGGCGGCGGCACCGCGTTGGTCGGCTTGCTTCCCCACAGGGCGTAAAACAGCACGTAGAGTTCGCAAACCGCCGTCAGCAGGAACGAGGTCTGCAGCCCGTAGTTGTCGGCCAGCCAGCCCTGCACCACGACCAGAGCGCCACCTGCGATCGCCATGACGAGCAGGCCGGAACCTTCCTCGGTCAGCGGGCCGAGGCCCTTGATGCCGAGGGTGAAGATGGTCGGAAACATGATCGAGTGGAACAGGCCGACGAGGATCAGCGACCACATCGCCACTTCACCATGGGCGAACACGGTGACCATCATCACCGCGAAGGCGCCGATCGAGAAGAACGCCAGCACCTTGCCCGCATCGAAGCGCTGCATGACCAGCGACCCGGCGAAGCGACCGACCATCATGCCGCCCCACAGGAACGACAGGTACTTGCCCGCCTGCTCGTGCGTCAGGTTGGCGATGTCGGGCTGGCTGACGAAGTTCACGAAGAGGTTGGCCACGCCGATTTCAGCGATCAGATAGATGAAGATCGCGGGCACGCCGAACACCAGGTTGCGGTGGTTCCAGAGCGAGAGGTGCTTGCGCTCCTCCTTGGCGGCGCGCGAGTCGGCCGAACCCATAGCGGGCAGCGGGAATTTGGCGATGATGACCGCGAGGATCACCAGCACCACGGCGACGAGCGCGTAAGGCAGGATCACCGAGTGGGCGTCCGCCATGCGTTCGGCTTCGGTCAGGACGGTCCCGGCGGTCGCCGTGCCGCCCTTGGAACGACCGAGGATCAGGTAGGCCCCGAAGAGCGGCGCCAGCATCGTGCCCGCCGAGTTCAGCGCCTGCACCAGATTGAGGCGCGAGGACGCGGTCTCCGGTTTGCCGACGACAGCGACGTAGGGGTTCGCGGCCACCTGCAGCAGGGTGATGCCGCTGGCGATGACGAACAGCATGACGAGCGTGACGCCGTAGGACGGGATGCTGGCTGCCAGCATCATGCCGCATGCGCCTGCAGCCATGATGAGCAGGCCCGCGACGAGCGACTTCTGATAGCCGATCCGCTCGATCAGCTTGGCTGACGGGATCGAGGCCACGAAGTAGGCGATGAACCATACCGATTCGATCAGTGTCGTCTGGGTGTAGCTCAGCTCGAATACGCTGCGCAGGTGCGGCAGCAGCGTATTGTTGATGACGGTGATGAAGCCCCACATGAAGAACAGGCTGGCGAGCAGCGTAAGCGCGGGACCGTAGCGCACGCCTGCGGGCTGGGCGTGCAGCACCGGGGCGTCGGTGGATGAGACCACTGGGGGCATGACATTCCTCTCGATAGCGACGCCGGACGACCACTTGTACCGTGAACCGGCTTGCGCTCTTTCTATTTGTCGGACTATATGCGCGAAGCGGCGTCGTCAATGGGGCGCGTCTTCGTACAAGAATCGAAATCTCACCGAAATGCGGGAGCTAAGGGAATGAGGAATCCGGTCAAGGCCATCACGACGGCAGCGTCGGTTCTGGCACTGGCATTCGGCGCCAATGCCGCGCTGGCCACCGAAGCGACGCAGGCGAGCGCGGGCAAGCTGTCGAACGGCAGCGAAGTCACCGCGGTGACGCTGACGGCAGGCAACGGCGTTTCCGCCACGATCCTGACCTTCGGCGCGACACTGTGGAAGCTGAATGCGCCCGATCGCGACGGCAAGACCGCCGACGTCCTCGTCGCTTACGACAAGCTCTCCGACTTCGAGACGCGCCCGAACTTCTGGGGCGCCACCATCGGCCGATACGGCAACCGCATCGCCGACGGCAAGTTCACGCTCGACGGCAAGACGTACCAACTTCCCGGCAACGACCACGGCCAGTCGCTCCACGGCGGCGGCAAGGGCTTCGATGTGCAGAACTGGAAGCTCGAATCGGTGAAGTCGGGCAAGGTGGCGACGGCAGTGTTCTCGCTGGTCAGCCCTGACGGCGACTCCGGCTACCCCGGCACGGTGAAGGCGAAGGTCACGTATTCGCTCGACGAATCCGGCAACCTGCAGATCGTCTTCGACGCGACGACCGACAAGCCGACCGTGCTCAACATGACCAACCACGCCATCTTCAACATGGCGGGCGAAGGGTCGGAGCGCGATGCGATGACCAACGTGCTCACCCTCCCGGCGAGCAAGTACACTCCCGTCAACGAAAAGCTGATCCCGACCGGCGAACTGCGCGCCGTCGAGGGCACGCCGTTCGACTTCCGCAAGGGCAAGCCGGTCGCCGTGGGCCTGCGCGACGGCAACGACCAGCAGATCGTCTACGGCCGCGGCTTCGATCACAACTTCGCGCTCGACAAGGGCCAGACGAAGACCCCCGAACTCGCCGCCCGCCTAGAAGACCCCGTCTCGGGCCGCGTGCTGGAACTGCTGACGACCGAGCCCGGCGTCCAGTTCTACTCCGGCAACTTCCTCGACGGCACCTTCATCGGCAAGCAGGGCCACCTCTACCGCATGGGCGACGGCATCGCGCTGGAACCGCAGAAGTTCCCCGACAGCCCCAACCACGCCAACTTCCCGAGCACCCGCGTCGATCCCGGCAAGCCGTACCGGCACGTCATGATCTACCGCGTCACCACTTCTCCGCGCTGAACCGGACCAAAGAAAACAACCATGACCGAAACCCCTGCTCCCAAGCTGCGCTCGCGCGCCTGGTTCGACAATCCCGACAACATCGACATGACCTCGCTTTACCTGGAGCGATACCTGAACTTCGGCCTCAGCCTTGAAGAACTGCGTTCGGGCAAGCCGATCATCGGCATCGCCCAGTCGGGCAGCGACCTTAGCCCATGCAACCGCCATCACCTCGTGCTGGCCGAGCGCATCCGCGAAGGCATCCGCGAGATGGGCGGCATCGCGCTGGAATTTCCGGTCCACCCGATCCAGGAAACCGGCAAGCGGCCCACCGCCGGGCTCGACCGCAACCTGTCGTACCTCGGCCTCGTCGAGGCGCTCTACGGTTACCCGCTCGACGGCGTGGTGCTGACCACCGGCTGCGACAAGACGACCCCGGCGATGCTCATGGCTGCCGCGACCGTCAACATCCCGGCGATCGCGCTGTCGGTCGGCCCGATGCTCAACGGCTGGCACAAGGGCGAGCGCACCGGTTCGGGCACGATCGTCTGGAAGGGCCGCCAGATGATGGCGGCGGGCGAGCTGGACGCGGACGGCTTCATCAAGCTCGTCGCCTCCTCGGCGCCCTCCACCGGCTACTGCAACACCATGGGCACGGCGACGACGATGAACTCGCTCGCCGAGGCGCTGGGCATGATGCTGCCCGGTTCGGCGGCGATCCCCGCGCCTTACCGCGACCGCCAGGAATGCGCCTACCACACCGGCAAGCGCATCGTGGACATGGTGCGGGAGGACCTCAAGCCCTCCGACATCCTAACGCTCGACGCCTTCCACAACGCGATCGTCGTCAATGCCGCGATCGGCGGTTCGACCAACGCGCCGATCCACCTTGCCGCGCTGGCCCGCCACGTCGGCGTGGACCTACCGCTCAAGGACTGGGAGCGCCTTGGCCACAAGATCCCGCTGCTGGTGAACCTGCAGCCCGCCGGTGAGTATCTGGGCGAGGACTACTACCACGCGGGCGGCGTCCCCGCCGTCGTCGCGCAGTTGATCGGCCAGGGACTCATCCAGGAGAGCGCCCTCACCGTCAACGGCAAGACCATCGGCGACAACTGCCGTGACGCCACGATCGAGGACGACAAGGTCATCAAGACCTTCGACCAGCCTCTGGTCGAGGAGGCGGGCTTCCTCGTCCTGTCGGGCAACCTGTTCGACGCCGCGATCATGAAGACCAGCGTGATCTCCAAGGAGTTCCGCGACCGCTACCTCTCGAACCCCGCAGACCCGGACGCCTTCGAAGGCCCCGCCGTGGTGTTCGACGGTCCCGAGGACTACCACCACCGCATCGACGATCCCTCGGTCGGCATCACCCCCGAGACGCTGATGTTCATGCGCGGCGCCGGGCCGATCGGCTACCCCGGCGCGGCCGAAGTCGTGAACATGCGCCCGCCCGCCTACCTCATCACCGAAGGCGTCAGCGCCCTGCCCTGCATCGGCGACGGCCGCCAGTCGGGCACTTCGGGCAGCCCCTCGATCCTCAATGCCTCGCCCGAAGCGGCGGCGATGGGCGGTCTGGCGCTGCTGAAGACCGGCGACCGGGTGCGCATGGACCTCAAGGCAGGCAAAGTGGACGTGCTGATCTCCGACGAGGAGATGGCGACGCGCCGTGCCGAGCTGGAGGCCGCAGGCGGCTACCAGTACCCCGCCTCGCAGACGCCGTGGCAGGAAATCCAGCGCGCCCTCGTGGGCCAGATGGATACCGGCGCGATCCTCGAAGGTGCGGAAAAGTATCAACGCATCGCCCAGACCATGGGCCTGCCGCGCGACAACCACTGAGGCCGCGAAGAGGCCCGCCCCCAACCCCTCCCGCAAGCGGGAGGGGAGACATGAAGATACCCCTCCCGCTTGCGGGAGGGGCAGTGAGATTTGGCAGCTTGCTGCCTAGTCGCAGCGGGGTGGGCCTCCCTCACCCCCGACCGGGAGAGACGGCAAATGACCCTCTGGCGCAAGATCGAGCGCGACGTGCGCGACACCCTCGGCGAAGGCGCGCTCTGGTGCGAGCGAGATGGCGCGTTCTACTGGGTAGATATCCTCGCCCCCGCCCTCAACCGGCTGACGCTGGCCACCGGCGCCATTGAACGCTGGGACATGCCCGCGCCGCTCGGCTGGGTGGCTCCGCGTGCTTCCGGCGGCTTCCTCGGTGGTTTCCGCGACGGCGTCGCCGCGATCACCCTCGATCCGCTGACCATCGGCGAGCGCTCCGACCCCGAGCCGCACCTGCCCGGCAACCGCATGAACGACGGCAAGGCCGACCGCCACGGCGCCATCTGGTGCGGCACCATGGACATGGCCGAGGAGGAAGTCTCCGGCTCGTTCTACCGCCTGTCGCCGCAGGGCGACTGGCAGGTCATCGACACCGGCTACACCGTGACCAACGGCCCGGCGTTCTCGCCTTGCGGAAACTGGCTCTACCACACGGATTCCGGACGCCGTACGATCTACCGCTTCGCCCTCGACGCAAGCGGCGCCCGTGATCGGCAGGAATTCATCCGCTTCTCCGAGGACGACGGCTATCCCGACGGCATGACCACCGATGCGGAAGGGTTCCTCTGGGTTGCCCACTGGGACGGCGGCCGTATCAGCCGCTTCGCGCCCGACGGCACCCGCGACCGCTCGATCGAGCTGCCCGCCAGGCGCATCACCAACATCGCCTTTGCCGGGGAGAACCTCGACCGCATGTTCGTGACTTCTGCGGCAACGGGCCTGCCGGAATCGGAATTCGACGGCGCGCTCTACGAGGTCGATGCGGGCGTGATGGGTACGCCCTCAGGCATCTATCAGGGCTGACCGACCGGACCGGTCGGCTCCGGCACAGTCGCGCTTTGTCGCAGGGATTGGCGCAACCGTTACACATTGCTACCAAAATCCCTGCTTACAAGCTGCCTTCCAGCGGCCATACGAAGCAGCATGTTCACCACTCGTCGCATCGTGATCGGCGGCGTCGTACTCGGCGCGTGCGTTCTCCTTCTCGTCTGGAAGCTGTTTCTCGCCGCTCCGGCGGAGCCTGACGTCGCGACCGTGAAGGTCGCGCGCGGGGCGCTCGAACGCACCGTCGAGGCGACGGGCACGCTGGAGCCGAAGGAACTCGTCAGCGTCGGCGCGCAGGTGTCCGGCCGCCTCGACGAACTGAACTTCGAGATCGGCGACGTGGTCCACAAGGGCGACCTCATCGGCCTGATCGATCCGCGCACCCAGACCAACAGCCTGGAGACCGCCCGCGCCGACCTTGCCAACATGCAGGCGCAGGCCGCATCGGCAAAGGCCACGCTGGCGCGCACGCAGCTTGCCTTCAACCGCCAGAAGATGCTTGGCGCCGGCGAGGCGACATCGCAGCAGGACTTCGAGACGGCACGGCAGGAACTGCAGTCCGCCCAGGCCAGCTACGACGCCCTGCAAGCGCAGATCCGCGGCGCCAGCGTCAGCGTCAACACCGCCGAAGTGCAACTGGGCTACACCAAGATCACCGCGCCGATGGACGGCGTCGTCGTCGCCGTCGTCACCAAGCAGGGCCAGACCGTCAACGCCAACCAGTCGGCGCCGACTATCGTGATCCTTGCCAAGCTGGACGTGATGACGATCAAGGCCGAGGTCTCGGAAGCCGACGTCATCAACGTGAAGCCCGACCTGCCGGTCTACTTCACCATCCTCGGCGATCCCGACAAGCGCTACGAGGCCAAACTGCGCATGATCGAACCGGCGCCGGAATCTATCGTCGATGAAGTCAGCTCCAGTTCCAGCAGTTCCTCGTCGAGCAGTTCGTCCTCCAGCACCGCGATCTATTACAACGCGCTGTTCGAGGTGCCCAACGAGGACAACCGCCTGCGCGCGCTGATGACCGCCAAGGTCACCATCGTCCTCGACCGCCGCGCCAATGCGCTGACGATCCCGGCCACCGCGCTCGGCGCGAAGGGCAAGGATGGCACCTATGCCGTCCGCGTGAAGACAGAAGACGGGAAGATCGAGGACCGCAAGGTCAGGATCGGCCTCAACAACAACGTCAACGTCGAGGTCCTGTCCGGCCTCAAGGAAGGCGAGAACGTCGTCATCGGCGAGGCCAAGGCCGATAGCGGAACGAGCGGTCGCCGCCGCATGGGGCCGCCGGGCTTCTGAGGCGGGTGATGGAACCCGCCGCGCTCCTCTCGCTCTCGCACGTCCGGCGCGAGTATCCTTCGGGTGACGGCGTCTTCGCGGCGCTCAAGGACATCGACCTGACCATTGAGGCCGGAGAGATGGTCGCCATCGTCGGCCAGTCCGGTTCGGGCAAGTCTACCCTGATGAACATCCTGGGCTGCCTCGACCGGGCGACCTCGGGATCGTACCGGGTCAACGGCCGCGACACCGCAAAACTGGAGCCCGACGAACTGGCCGCGCTGCGCCGCGAGCACTTCGGCTTCATCTTCCAGCGCTATCACCTGCTGACCGACCTCTCGGCGCTCGGCAACGTCGAGGTTCCGGCGATCTACGCGGGCAAGCCGCGCGGCGAACGCGCGTCGCGCGCAGCACAGATCCTGTCCCGTCTCGGCCTCGGCGAGCGGACCGGGCACCGGCCGGGCCAGCTTTCGGGCGGCCAGCAGCAGCGCGTCTCGATCGCGCGCGCGCTGATGAACGGAGGCGAGGTGATTTTCGCCGACGAACCCACCGGCGCGCTCGATTCCGCCAGCGGCGTCGAAGTCATGGCGATCCTCGGCGAACTTCACGCCGAAGGCCACACGGTCATCATCGTCACGCACGACATGCACGTCGCGGAGCACGCCGAGCGCATCATCGAGATCCGCGACGGCGCAATCATCGACGATCGCCGCACCTCCGAACCCAAGACCGCGCCCGCCCTCGCCCCACCGCCGACCGGCGCCAGCGGCTTCGGCCAGCTTGCCGACCGCTTCCGCGAGGCGTTCCGCATGGCCGTGCTCGCCATGTCGGCGCACAAGCTGCGCACCTTCCTGACGATGCTGGGCATCATCATCGGCATCGCCTCGGTGGTCTCGGTGGTGGCGCTGGGCAACGGGTCGCAGGCCAAGATCCTTTCCGACATATCCGGGCTCGGGACCAGCACGCTCACCGTCTACCCCGGCAAGAGCTTCGGCGACATGCGATCGGGCAAGATCCAGACGCTCAAGGACAGCGACGCGGAGGCGCTCGGCCAGCTCTCCTACATCGACAGCGTGACGCCCAGCGTCTCCACCAGCGTGACCGCACGATACCGCAACGTCGCCGCCACCGCGCAAGTCAGCGGCGTCGGCGCCGACTACTTCCGCGTGCGCGGCCTGACGCTCAATTCCGGCAGTCTGTTCGATACGCAGGCGGTGCGCGAACTGGCGCAGGACGCGGTGATCGACGAGAACACGCAGAAGACCCTGTTCCCCGATGGCGAGGACCCGCTCGGCAAGGTCGTGCTGCTCGGCAAGGTTCCCGTGCGCATCGTCGGCATCGTCGGCACCCAGCAGCAGGGCTTCGGCGGCAGCGACAGCCTGACCGCCTATGTCCCCTACACCACCGCGATGAGCCGGATGCTGGGCCAGAGCTACGTCTCCAGCATCACCGTGCGCATCAGCGACAATGTCTCGACCTCGGCGGCGCAAGACGCCGTGACGCAGCTGCTGACCCAGCGGCACGGCACCGTCGACTTCTTCATCAGCAACTCCGACGACATCCGCGCCACGATCACCAGCGCCACCCAGACGATGACCCTCCTCGTCGCCGCGATCGCGGTGATCTCGCTGGTCGTCGGCGGCATCGGGGTGATGAACATCATGCTGGTCTCGGTCACCGAACGCACCGCCGAGATCGGCGTGCGCATGGCGGTGGGCGCGCGCCAGTCCGACATCCTCCAGCAATTCCTGATCGAGGCGATCCTCGTCTGCCTGATCGGCGGCGTCATCGGCGTCGGCCTGTCGCTGGCGCTGGGCGTGGTGTTTTCCTACTTCGCCTCCGACTTCGCGATGGCCTATTCGACCACGTCGATCGTCGCAGCTTTCGCCTGTTCCACCCTCATCGGCGTCGTGTTCGGCTTCCTGCCCGCGCGCCGTGCGGCCCGGCTCGATCCGGTCGACGCCCTTTCGAGAGACTGACGATGCGCCCTCACCTCCTTGCCGCGCTGGCCCTGCTGCCGCTGACCGCAGGCTGCGGCGGCGTGGTCCGTTCACACTATGCCACGCCCGCCGTGCCGGTCGCCGCGAACTGGGATGCGGGCGTGCTCGGCGCGCCGCAGAAGGTCGGCGCACCGTGGTGGAACGAGTTCGACGATGCCGAGCTGACCGCGCTCGTCGACCGGGTCCTCGCCGACAACGCCAACCTTGCTGCGGCAGGCCTGCGCCTCAAGCGCGCGAAGCTATCGTCGGACCTCGCACGGCAGGCATTGTTGCCAAGCCTGTCGGCCAATGCCTCATCCGACGCGTCCAAGGCGCTGGAAGGCGGGTCGGCGTGGAGCAAGAGCAGTTCCGCCTCGCTCGGCGCGTCGTGGGAGATCGACTTGTTCGGCCGCCTCGATGCGCAGGCCGACGCTGCCCGCTGGGAAGCGCAGGCCACCGCGCAGGACCTTGCCGAAACCCGCCTCGCACTCGTCAGCACCACGGTTCAGGCATGGTGGCAGCTCGCCTATGCCAACGAGCAGATCGCGCTGGGTGAACAGAGCCTTGCCTATGTACGCCGGGCGCTGGAACTGGTGCAGCGACAATACGATGCGGGCGCCGTCTCCCGCCTCGAACTACGCGATGCGCAGCAGACCGTCGCGTCGCAGGAGTCATCGCAGACGCAGCTGGTGCAGGCCCGCGTCGAAGCGCTCAAGACTATCGCCGCCCTGCTCGCCCGGCAGGATTACGATGGACAGGAACCTCAGGCGCTACCCCAGGCCGACCTCCCCGCCGTCGCTGCGGGCGTCCCTGCTTCCCTGCTCGCCAACCGCCCGGACCTTGCCGCCGCCGAACTGCGCCTGCGCTCCACGCTGGCGACGAGTGACGCAACGGTCGCGAGCTATTACCCCAGCTTCAGCCTGACCGGCGCACTCGGCACCGCCAGTGCATCGCTGCTCAAATTCTTCACCAACCCGGTCGCGAGCCTCGGCGGCGCGCTGTCGCTGGCGGAGCTGAACCCGGCCAAGGTGCGCCTCGCCACCGGCGTCGCGCGGGCCGACTACGAGATCGCCGTGCAGGACTTCCGCCAGACGTTCTACGATGCCCTGCGCGACACGCAGGTCTCGCTCTCGGCGCGCGACCAGTACATCCGGCAGGCTCAGTTCGCGGCGCAGAACTACGATGCTGCCATCGACGCCGAGGCGCTGTACGAGCGGCAGTACCGCGCAGGGCTCATCCCCCTGCGCTCCTGGCTCGACGCGCAGGAACGTGCCCGCAGCGCGCGTAGCAGCCTCATCCAGAACCGCTACAACCGGCTGGTCGCGCAAGTGCAGGTCTATCAGGCCCTCGGCGGGCAGGTCCCCTCAACGGGAAGCTAGCCGCACCGCGTTCGCGCTCACGCGCCGGTCGATCATCGCGGCAACTTCGGGATCGCCTTTCCATGCGGCGCGAATCCGCGGGATCAACGCCGCGTCGCCCCAGGCCTCGTTCGCCCGGTCGGCCGCCCGCAGGAGGCTGACCACCGATGCCCGCTCTCCCCGCAGCGACGCGACGAGCACCGGCCACGCCCGGCTGCGCGATCCATCCGCTACATCCGCCAGCGCCTGTTGGTAGACCACGTCAAGCAGCCGTCCCTGCCCCGCATGGGTCAACTCGCCAGCCTTCGCCAGCAACCGCGCATCCGCACGCGAACGGGCGAACCGGGTGAAGTGGCGGACGTAACCCGCGTGGTCGCCATCGACTAGCGCGATCACCGCCAGGCAGTCCTGCGCGACCGGAAACTCGGGATGAGACGCGGCGATGTCTTTCAGCGTCGCGACACCGATCGCGTCCTGCCCCGCCGACCACCGCGCCCAGGCCAGGTCGGTACGGATCGGCAGCGAGCCGGGCTCCAGTACCGCCGCGCGCTCCAGTTGCGCCAGCGCCGCTCCATGGTCGCCATGGTCGCTGAGGATATTGCCGTACCAGAAGTGCGACAGCACATCGTCTGGATCGAGTGCGAGCGCGCGGGCGAAACGCCTTTGCGACTGCGCGAAATCGTGGTCTCGCCAATAGGCGATGAAGCCCAGCAGACGATGGCCCGAAGCGAGGTCGGGATCGAGCCGCACCGCCGCCGATGCCGCTTCCCGCGCCTGCCGAAATGCATCGGCGTCGTTCCTGCCGCCGAACTCGCGCGAGAGAATCAGCGCTTCGGCAAGGCCGGCATGGCCCGGCGCGAACCCGGGCGCCTGGGCCGTCACTCCTTCGAGCAGCCCGATCGCCCGCTCCAGCCCCGCCGTCTCCCGGTCCGCGACGAGATCCTGTGCCACCAGCAACCGCCCGCCGATGGTCGGGTCCGACGGCAATTCGGAAGAAACGCCCGTCGCTGCCGAGGCACTACCCGTGATCGAATAAGTATTGCTTGCCGCCGCCATGAACATGCCTGCCGCCGCAAGCAGCGCCGCCGCCATCAGCACGCCTTCGAAGGCCTCGAACCGGCGAGCCGCAGACACGGCGGGATCATCGGGAAAATAGCGCGGAGAAGACTCTCCCGGCCACGCGGACCCGGTCTCGGAACCAGCCCCAGTGCCCCCACTCGAACCGGCTCGCATCGACGGCACGTTCATCATGGAACCCACCATTTCGCTTTCGGGCACCCCCTGATGCCCTCCGCCAAATGCTTAGGCGCTAACCCCCGGCCCCGCATCCACCATCTGTTTAGGCCCTGCATCTTTTCAGCCCGAAGAAATCGTCCCGAAACGGTGCACAAGACTGGAAAGTCCGGCAAAACTGCGCGTCCCCGTCTTCTCGTAGATGCGATGGAGGTGCGTGCGCGCAGTAGCCCTCGCCATGCCCTGCCGGTCGCCGATCGCGGTGAGATCGCCGGTATCTACCGCATCCTTCAGCACCCGCAGTTCCGTGGTAGTAAGGCCGTAGAGGCTGCCGATGGCGTCGAAGGCGATGGCGCGCGGCAGATCCACGCGCGTCACGTGCACCGCGAACGACGCCGCCGGCCCGTCCGCAAGGTCACCGAAGCGGGACGTGTCCAGCCGCCGCGATTCGAGCAGCACGCGAACCGGCGAGGCGTCCTCCCCCGGCACCACCTCGACCGCGACCGGCTCACCTTGCGTGATCGCCCGTGCGATCGCGTTGCCCAGCACGCCCTCGCCGATCGGCTCGCCGATGCGCAGGTGCAGCAAGGGGATGAGCGCCGGGGCTGCTTCCAGCAGAAGGTGCTCGGCGCTGAGCAACAGTACCGAACTCCCGGCGCTTCCCGCAAAGGCGCGGTCGGCGGCGGCATGCTCCTGCGCCCGCACGAGATGGCTCTGGATATAAATCGCACGCCGCAGATGGGGCACCAGCGCCGCTAGCCTGGCACATTCCAGCTTTGTATAACGCCCAGCCGGCTCACGGCGCAGCAGAGCGAGACTGGCGATGATGCCCGGCCGCTTGATGAGGTTCACCGCCAGGTTGTCGACGATCCCCTGTGGCGCCAGGTACTCGCGGTAGAACCGGCTCTCGCGCACTTCCTGCGTCTGCATCAGGTCCCAGGCCGGGCGGCATTCGCCTTCGGGAATGGCGTGGAGATGTGGCAGCAGCACGTCCAGCGCCGCATAAGTCTCGACGTAACGGCCAAGCCAGACCGGGTCGTTGCCGAACTGGAACTGGAATCCGACCTGCCGGTCCGGGTCGCTCCAGCCGATAAAACCGGCCTGCGCTCCCATCGCCGCCCCCAGCCGTTCGATCAGTTCAGGAAACCGCGTTCGATCGAAGGCGGCCTCGTAAATTTCCTCTATTCCGAACGACATGGCGCCCCCCGGTTACCCCTGTGCAATACATCCAGATTGCGCGCCGCGCCTGACTTGTCGAGCACGGACCCCTTCCTCCATGATTTTCAGAGGGTGAATTTCTCCACATTTCCATGGGATAGGCTCATGAACCACGTGCGATCCCACCATGGCCTGGGCAACGCGCGGCCAGATCCTCGTACCCCCGAAGCTCTGTCCGCACGGATGGGCTATGTGGAGTTACCCCTGATCACAGCAGCCAACTGATCGGCAGGCGCGAGGCGAACCCGATCAGGAGGCTGTCGAACAGGCCCAGCCCCGGCTCACGCGCGGCGCTGCGCTGTTCGCTGGTCCAGTGCAATCGGTCCTGTGCGTCCAGCGTAACTTCGTACGCCGCATCCGGAACGATGGTCTCGAACGCGTCGGCCACCTGCCCGGCCAGGGCGGCGCTGTAGATCACGAAACCCAGTTCGGTATTGAGCCTGAGCGAACGCGGATCGAAATTGAACGAGCCGACGAACAGCCGCTCCCTGTCGGCGGTGATCGTCTTGGCGTGGATCGTCGCCGCGCCCGAGCGCAGCGCCGCGAACGAACCGCTGCCGGTCGGCCGCAGGCGGCTGCCGATGCCGAGACGATTGCCCTGCCGGCGCTGCTTCTTCGACGGCACGCCGCGCACTTCTGCCGCCGTCTCGAACAATCGCACACCCGCGCGCAGCAACCGCTTGCGCCAGGGCGCATACCCGGCATGGACCAACGCCACGTCGGTCGCGGAATAGCCATTGGTCAGCACCGTCACCCTGACGCCCGAGCGAGCATAATCGGCAAGCTGACGCGTGCCCTGCTCGCCTGGCACGAAGTAGCCCGACACGATCGTCATCTCTCGCTGCGGTCGCCCGATCGCCCCGTCGAGCTTGCCGGCCAGCAGATTGCGATATTCGATGTCGCGCACGACTTTGGCCGGATCGTCGCTGATCATCCGCACCTCGGCCCATTCGAATGTGAGCGAGCCTTCGACCACATCCTGCACCAGCGGCAGGCTGCGCAGACGCTCGACATAGCGGCGGGCCGAGGCATCGCTCTCCACCACCGAGGCGCGCGATCGCAGCTTAGCACGCTTGCGGCGGCCCAGGATCGGCAGGATCTGCCGCGCCGGATAGGCCGATTCGCTCGTCCAGTAACGCTCGAAGTCCGCCTCCACCTCACGGGCGACCGGGCCGATCGCGACGACGTCGAGGTCCGCGAACAGGGCGCCGTCGCCCGCGCCGAAGTACTCATCGCCGATGTTGCGCCCGCCCACGATGGTGACCGCGCCATCGACGGTAAAGCTCTTGTTGTGCATCCGCCGGTTGAGGCGCCCGAAGTCGACAAGGAAACCGATCGCCTTGGGGTAGCGTATCCGGAAGGGGTTGAAGAGGCGCACCTCGATGTTGCGGTGGGCATTGAGCGCGGCAAGCACCCCGTCGAGCCCGGCGATCCCGTTGTCGTCGAGCAGCAGTCGCACCCGTACCCCGCGCTGCGCCGCTTCATGCACGGCTTCCAGCAGCAGGGTTCCGGTGCGGTCGCCGTGCCAGATGTAGTATTGCAGATCAATCGTCCGTTCGGCCGCCTTGACCAGCAGCAGGCGCGCCGCGAAGGCATCGACGGCATCGGGCACGAGATGCACACCCGAAAGCCCCGGATACCGCGCCGCCCGCTCCTGCGCCACGCGCGACAGCGTCGTCCCGCCCCTAGCGGGAGGCGAAATGTCGGAAGAAGCCCGGCGACGCGGAAGTCTATTGGCGCGAATCAATCCGAAAGCCGCGGCTCCAAGGCCGGTCATTCCCAGCAGCGCCACCTGCCATCGCCGCACAAGGGCCATTCACATACCTCGATCTCACCCCGCCCCGAGGTGGTAGGGGGAGGAGCAAGCACATGTAAACCCATGCCTTGCGACACCGGCATGCGAATGAATTGAAACGTGGGATTATCCGGTAAGTATGGTAGCGGAGGAGGGACTCGAACCCCCGACACGCGGATTATGATTCCGCTGCTCTAACCGACTGAGCTACTCCGCCATACCAAGGCCGCTGCGATGAGCGGCTCGATCCGGCGCCCCGTTGCTGCGGGGCAGGCCGCGTCCTCTAGGGGCAAGGTTCGCATCGGTCAACACCGAAAAAGCACCTTCAACCCCGAAAAGATACGAGGCGGATCGGGCGCCACAGGCCCTCCTCCCAGGCATAGAGTCCGAAGCCGCGAAAACGGAATGTGCGCGGCTGCAATTGCTGCGCCAGTTCCGCCTGCAGCACCCTCGCCGCCTGCGCCGTCACCTTGTTCTGGATCGTCACGTGAAGGCGTAGCGGCTGTGCGTCCTGCTGGGTGAGCAGGCCGTGCATGCGCTCGGCGATCTCCGCGTGGAGCGCCACCATTTCCGGGCTTTCGATGGAAAGAGCCGTGCCAGTGCCCAGCTTCATCAGCCCCTCGATCCGCGCTGGCGGCGGCGCGGCGCGGGCAAGGTCGCTCAGAAGGTCGATCAGTTCCTCTTCGACCGATGGCGGCAGCGCATGGAACAGCGTCACATGGGCGCGCAGGCGATTACGCTCGGGCGGGTAATGCGCACGCCTGAGGGCGTCCGCCCAGCCCAGCACGTCGGACGGCAGTTCCGCAGTGACGAGCAAAGGGGAGCCCGCCTTGCGCGGGCCGGTCGCGACCCAGTTTTTGGCGGGCCAGTCAGGCGATTGTTCGGTCATCGTGAAACTCCGCTGCCCGTCCCGAATCCGCCCCGATTGCCAGAAAGAGCGACGCAGGGCAAAGTTCGGCCCGGGAGTGCATGAAGGGGGAAGCAGATGCGAACGTTCCGCGTGATCTCGATACTGATCCTGATCTGGAATTTGATCGGCGATGCCGCTTATCTGATGCAGGTCAACGCCGATCTCGACGATGTCGCGAAGACGGACCCGGTCACCGCACAGGCATTCGGCTCGATGCCCGCATGGGCATGGGTCGCTTATGCCGTGGCGGTCTGGGGCGGCACGCTTGGGGCGATCCTGCTGCTCATGCGCCGCGAGATCGCATGGGTGTTCTTCGCGGCCTCGCTGGCGGGCGTGGTGATGCAGTTCGGCTGGAGCTTCCTCGGCTTCGGGATGATCGCGGCCAAGGGGTGGTCGACGGCGGTGTTCCCGGCCGTGATCTTCGCCATCGCCCTCGCCTCGCTGCTCTATGCGCGGGCGAAAGCAAGGGACGGAACGTTGAGCTAAGTTACAGCTCGCCCCTTTGACGGCGAATGGCGAACCACTTGGCGACGTTGCGGTTGTGCTCGGCCAGAGTGCCCGCGAAGGCGTGGCCACCGGTGCCGTCCGCGACCATGTAGAGCGCGTCGGTCTTGGCCGGGTTCAGCACCGCCGCGATCGATTCGCGGCTGGGGTTGGTGATCGGCCCCTTGGGCAGACCGACCATGGTGTAGGTGTTGTAGCCGTTGACCGCCTGAATCTCCGACTGGAGGATGCGGCGGCCGAGGCGCTTGCCCTTGGTGATGGGGTAGATGATCGTCGGGTCGGCCTGAAGCAGCATGCCGGTCCGCAGCCGGTTCGAGTAGAGCCCTGCCACCATGCGCCGCTCGGAGGGCTTGCCGGTTTCCTTCTCGACGATCGAGGCGAGGACGATCGCCTGCTCCGGCGTCTTTACGACGAGGCCCTTGGCGCGGTTCGCCCAGAGTTCCTTGAGCGTGCGGCTCATCGCCGCCTGCATGCGCCGCACCAGTTCCTCGCGCGGTTCGCCGTTCTCGAAGTTGTAGGTGTCGGGGAGGATCGAGCCCTCTTCCGGCACCGAAACGTCGCCGGTCAGCGCCGTCTGCGCCTTGAGGCGATCGTAGACCATCACCGAGGGCATGCCTTCGGGGATCGTCACGAAGCGGCGGATGATCTCGTCGCTGGAGATGATCGCCAGCACGGCCGAGGGGCTGGCGTGCGCGGGAATGGCGAACTCGCCCGCCTTGATGCCGCTGCCGCCTCCGAACACGCGGGCGCGCAGCTTGAAGCCGGAAGCGGAGGCGATCACGCCCTGCTTTTCCAGCCTGTCCGCAACGTCCCCAAGGCTGGCGCCGGTGGGGACGACGAAGTGCTTGTCTTCTTCCAGCGGGCCGGAGCCGTACCAGCCGCCGAAGAAGGCCCAGAGGCTCCCGACGAAGAGTACGGCGACGACTGCCGCCAGGCCGCATCCGCGCCGGGAGATCATGAGTTTAGTCGATCTTGCGCATCACGAGGCTGGCGTTGGTACCGCCGAACCCGAAGCTGTTGTTGAGCACGGCGCGCACTTCGCGCTTGCGGGCGACGTGCGGCACGAGGTCGACGCCCTCGCAGCCCTCGTCCGGGTTGTCGAGGTTGAGGGTCGGCGGCACGATCTGGTCGCGCAGCGCAAGGATGCAGAAGATCGATTCGACCGCACCCGCGCCGCCCAGAAGGTGGCCGATGGCCGACTTGGTCGAGCTCATCGAGACATTGCCGATGGCGTCGCCGAACAGGCGGCGCACGGCGCCCAGTTCGATGGTGTCGGCCATGGTCGAGGTGCCGTGGGCGTTGATGTAGTCGATGTCGGCAGGCGTCATGCCGGCCTTCTTCAGCGCCATCTGCATCGAGCGGTAGGCGCCGTCGCCGTCCGGGTGCGGGGCGGTGACGTGGTAGGCGTCGCCCGACAGGCCGTAGCCGATCACTTCGCAGTAGATCTTTGCGCCGCGCGCCTTGGCGTGCTCGTACTCTTCCAGGACGAGGACACCGGCGCCTTCACCCATGACGAAGCCGTCGCGGTCCTTGTCGTAGGGGCGGCTCGCCTGTTCGGGGCGGTCGTTGTAGCTGCAGTTGAGCGCACGGGCCTGCGCGAAACCGGCGATGCCGATCGGACAGACGGTCGATTCGGCGCCGCCCGCCAGCATGATATCGGCGTCGCCGTCACGGATCATGCGCGCGGCATCGCCGATCGAGTGCGCGCCGGTCGAGCAGGCGGTGACGACCGCGTGGTTCGGACCCTTGAGGCCGTACTTGATCGAGACCTGGCCCGAGATCAGGTTGATGAGGCGGCCATGGACGAAGTGCGGCGAGACGCGGCCCGGGCCCTTCTCGGCCAGCACCAGCGATTCGCTCTCGATGCCCGGCAGGCCGCCAATGCCCGAGCCGATCGAGCAGCCGGCCATGAGCTTGTCTTCCTCGCTCATGTCGGTCAGGCCCGCGTCCTCGAGCGCCTGGCCCGCGGCGTCGATGCCGAAGACGATGAAGGGATCGACCTGGCGCTGTATCTTGTGATCGACGCGCTTTCCGGCGTCGAAGCCGTATTCGTGATCGGCGGGCTTCACTTCGCACGCGATCAGGCACTTCTGGCCCGTGGTGTCGAACTTGGTGATCGGACCTGCGCCCGACTTGCTCGCGAGGATGTTGGCCCAAACGGTCTCCACGTCAGCGCCCAGGGGGGTGACGAGACCAAGTCCGGTTACGACGACACGACGCATATGCTCTCCGAAAATCTCAAATGGCCGCATCCGGTCGTCGGGAAACCGACGGCCCGAAAACGGCGACAGGCCCGCCCCCTTAAAGGGCGAGCCTGCCGATTTCAATCCGGTGTTGCATTCACGCCCCACCCCTCACGAGCGGAGCGCCGAAATGCAGGCCCGAAATCAGACCGAAGGGATTAACCCTTGTTCTCTTCGATGTACTTGATGGCATCGGAGACGGTGCTGATCTTCTCGGCGGCATCGTCCGGAATCTCGACGCCGAATTCTTCCTCGAACGCCATGACCAGCTCGACGATGTCGAGCGAGTCGGCGCCCAGATCGTCGATGAAGCTGGCGTCCTCGGTGACCTTCTCGGCTTCAACGCCGAGGTGCTCGACGACGATCTTCTTAACCCGATCGGCGGTATCGCTCATTTGTATAGACCCCTTCGAAAATAGGCGGGTTTGAATTACGCTAGTCGCCCTAAAGACTGGGCGGCGCGCTGGCAAGAGCCTTGGGGCGGCAGTGATCGCTGATGAGCCTCGCGTTATCCACGGTTGACGGCAGAAAGCGCCCTTGCGGCCAAGGCTCCTCCCCGAGCTTGCCTCGGGGAGGTGGCAGCGCGTCAGCGCTGGCGGAGGGGGAATGCCTCGCCTCTTCCCCTCCACCACCTCCTGCGGCGGCGGTCCCGCTCCCCGAGACAAGTTCGGGGAGGAATGGGTTTTACTCCGCCGCCTTGGCGGGCGAAGCCTGCTTGACCGGCTCCACCACGCGCAAGTGCAGTTCGCGCAGTTGCTTGGGCTCGGCATGGCTCGGCGCGTTCATGAGGAGGTCCTCGGCGCGCTGGTTCATCGGGAACAGCGTGATTTCGCGCAGGTTCTGCGCGCCGCACAGCAGCATCACGATGCGGTCGACACCAGCGGCCATGCCGCCATGCGGCGGGGCGCCATACTGGAACGCGCGGTAGAGGCCGCCGAAGCGATCCTCCACGTCCGCTTGCGTCAGGCCGGTCATCTCGAACGCCTTCACCATCAGTTCGGGCGACTGGTTGCGGATCGAGCCCGAGGCGATCTCGAAGCCGTTGCAGACGAGGTCGTACTGGTAGGCCTTGATCGTCAGCGGATCCTGGTTCTCCAGCGCGTCCATCCCGCCCTGCGGCATCGAGAACGGGTTGTGCGCGAAGTCGACCTTCTTGTTGTCCTCGTCCCATTCGTAGAACGGGAAGTCGACGATCCAGCACAGCTCGAAGCGGTCCTTGTCGATCAGGCCGAGCTGCTCGCCCACGCGGGTACGGGCGAGGCCCGCCAGCTTGGCGGCCTGCTCTTCCTTGCCCGCAGCGAAGAACACGCCGTCGTTCGGGCCGAGACCGAGCGCCGCGATCAGCGCGGCGGTCTTTTCCTCGCCGTGGTTCTTGGCGATCGGGCCGCCGGGGACGCCGTCCTTGATGTTGATGTAGCCGAGGCCGGAATAGCCTTCGCCGCGCGCCCAGACGTTCGTGTCGTCGAAGAACTTGCGGCTGCCCGCGCCCGCGCCCGGAGCCGGGATCGCGCGGATGGTGCCGCCGCCCGCGACGATGCCAGCGAAGATGCCGAAGCCCGAGTCGACGAAGTGCTCCGTCACGTCCTTGATCAGCAGCGGGTTGCGCAGGTCCGGCTTGTCCGAACCGTAGTCCAGCATCGCCTGCGCGTGCGGGATGCGACGGAACTCACCGGCCGGGGTGACCGGCTTGTCGCCCGCGAACTCGGCGAAGGTGGCGCGCAGCACCGGCTCCATCGTTTCCCAGACTTCTTCCTGGGTGACGAAGCTCATTTCGAGGTCGAGCTGGTAGAATTCGCCCGGCAGACGGTCGGCGCGCGGGTCCTCGTCGCGGAAGCAGGGTGCGATCTGGAAGTAGCGGTCGAACCCCGCGACCATCAGCAGCTGCTTGTACTGCTGCGGTGCCTGCGGCAGCGCGTAAAACTTTCCGGCGTGGATGCGGCTGGGCACCAGGAAGTCGCGTGCGCCTTCGGGGCTGGAAGCGGTCAGGATCGGCGTCGAATATTCGGTGAAACCGGTGTCTTCCATGCGGCGGCGCATGTCGCGGATGATCTGCGTGCGCTTGACGATGTTGGCGTGCAGCGTCTCACGGCGCAGGTCGAGGAAGCGGTACTTGAGGCGGATGTCCTCCGGGTACTCCTGCTCACCGGCGACCGGCATCGGCAGCTCCTCGGCCTTACCCAGCACGGTGGCGACGCGGGCATAGACCTCGATCTCGCCGGTGGCGAGGTTGGGGTTCACGGTGCCTTCGGTGCGCGCCTTCACGGTGCCCTCGATCGTCACGACGCTCTCCGCGCGCAGCGAATCGAGCACGGCGAGCGCCGGGCTGTCGCTGTCGGTCACGACCTGGGTGATGCCGTAGTGATCGCGCAGGTCGACGAACAGCACGCCGCCATGGTCACGCTTGCGATGGACCCAGCCCGAGAGGCGGACGGTCTGGCCGACCTCGGCCGCGCTCAGGGCGCCGCAGGTGTGGGAGCGGTAGGGATGGGTCATGACGGGCTCTTTTGGTCGAATGGAATAGTTGCGGCCCCACTAAAGGAGTGCCGCAGCGATTGCCAGATGGGGATTCGCGTAAAATCCCCGTCATCCCGGCGCAGGCCGGGAACGCTTGCGGTCTTCAGGCATTGGCCGGGAGCCTCGATGCAAGGTGGGCTGTTCATCGCCAGAGGTGCCGGCCCGCGCCGGGATGACGGCGGTACCTCCAAATAAACCATTTGGCGA
>NZ_BAAILP010000011.1:0-7248 GCF_054589055.1 Novosphingobium sp. 11B
CAGCCTTCGCTGGGATGACGGTTCGCCAGAGCCATGAGGGGGTGGCCCGGCACCCGCGCTTCTAGCGCGCGGTGCCGGCCATCCGCTCCCGCGCGCCGCGCGTGTAGACCAGGTTGATGCTCGTGAACGTCACCGCCTCGGTCCCGTCTTCCAGCACAACGGCATAGCGCGTCATCGCCGTGCCGCGATCGGTGCGGGTCTTCGAGGGTTCGAGGCTGACGATCTCGCTGGTGACGTGGATCGTGTCCCCGGCCCGGATCGCGCGCTTCAGGCGCAGTTCGTCCCAGCCCACGCCGCAGACCCAGTCGATGTCCCAGTTTATCTCGTGGTCCATCTGCCGCCACAGCGCGAGGACGTGGATGCCGCTCGCCACCACTTCGCCGAAGACCGACTGCGCGGCGCTTTCCGGGTCGGTGTGGAACCATTGCGGATCGTACTTGCGTGCGAACTCCAGCATTTCTTCCTGCGTCACCGTGCGCGAGGAGGAGCGGCGGAACTCGCCGAGTTCCAGATCCTCGAAGGTGCGGTGCGGTTTTGCGGGCGTGAACGGCTCGGTCACAGCTTTCCTTCGCGTTTCTGGTCCAGCATCCGCGCGAGGCCCTGCTGGCTGACGGTGGCGACGAGGGTGCCGTCGCGGCGGAAGATGTTGCCCCGGCCGAGCGCCAGCGCGTCGGTCGCGGCGGGGCTGTCCATCGCGTAGAGCATCCATTCGTCCACGCGAAAATCGTCATGGAACCAGATCGCGTGGTCGAGGCTGCTGCTCTGCAGGAAGTCGTTGGCCCAGCCGATGCCCAGCGGCCCCAGCGCCGTGTGGAAGATGTGCAGGTCCGAGGCATAGGCGAGCAGGCGCTGGTGGACGTCGAGCGGGCCGTCGATCGTGTCGTTCAGGCGGAACCAGAAGTTGCGCGTCGCCGGGCGAACGTCACGCTCGTCGAACGGGAACATGCCGATCGGGCGCCAGTCGATCTGCTGGCGGCGACGCCAGAAGGGACGGTGGCGTTCGGGCAGGCGATCGCCGTATTGCGCCACCAGTTCAGCGAGGCTGGTCAGGCCTTCGGGTTCCGGCACGTTGGGCATCGGGAAGCCGTGGCGGCCGGAAGGCTCGGGCGCCTTGAAGGAGGCCATCAGGTTTAGGATCGGCGCTCCGTCCTGCGTCATCCTTACGGTGCGGTTGGCGAACGTGCGTCCGTCGCTCTCGCGCGTGACGGCGAATTCCACCGGACGGTCGATCAGGCCGGGCTGGAGAAAATAGGCGTGGAGGCTGTGCGCGACCTTGTCCTGCGGCACCGTCAGTCGCGCGGCGGCAAGGCATTGCGACAGCGCCATGCCGCCGTAGAGGCGCAGGAGATCGCTCGGGACCGGCGCGACGCGGTAGTGGTCGGGGGCGATTTCCTCGAAGGCATAGGCGAGGCGGCGTTCGCGTTCCGGGTCGTCGATGTAGGGATTGGTATCGGGCAAGCAGTGCATCCAATTTCGTCATCCCGGACTTGTTCGGGGACCGTGGGCGTGTGACGCGGGGGCTTCGACAGGCTCAGCCTGAGCGGAATTATAGGTTATTACACGACCTCCGCTCACCCTGAGCTTGTCGAAGGGTCTCAGCTGAGCTTGTCGAAGCCCCCTCTGCCAGCACTGATCTAAAGACCGCCAGCGGTCCCGGATCAAGTCCGGGACGACGTGGCGATCACGCCGCAGCCTCAGTTACCGCCAGCTTTTCGAACCCGAACCCGCAGTCCGGATCGACGATCTGCAGCAGTTCCACCACGTTGCCGTCGCAGTCCTTGCCGTAAGTGGCACGGGTCGCCGCCGAGCCGCCGGGCTCGCAGTTGAACTCCATGCCCAGCGCGGTGAGCCGCTCGTATTCGGCGAAGACGTCGTCGCAATAGAGGCAGATATGGGTGATGCCCCGGTCGCACATGCGCGGATGGACCACCTGCGGATCGTTGCTGGCATATTCGAAGACTTCGATATGCAGGTTGCCCAGCCGGATCATCTCATAGCGTGCGCTGCTGTCCGTGAGGCCGACCATCGTGTCGATCCGGGCGTTGCCGGGCTGCCAGCCGCCCTCCTTGCCGGCGCGCTCGAAGCCGAACCAGCGCTGGTAGTGATCGACGAACCGTTCGAGGTCCGGCGTCGAGATGGCGAGGTGGTGGACGCCCCGGATCATGCCGCCTGATCCACGGCGGACTGACCCACTGCGGATCTGGCGGCTTTCACGGCCGAGACGATCTCGGCGTTGGTGGGATTGCGGCGCAGGGTCAGGCCGCCGTTCACCTGCAGCACCTGCCCGCTCATGAAGCAGGCGTCGCCCGCCAGCCACGAGACGGCTTCGGCGATGTCCTCGCTGGTGCCGACGCGGCCCAGGGGATATTCCCTGGCGAAGGTATCGGTGATCGCCGTATTCTTCGCCGCTTTCTCGGTCATCGGCGTGGCCGTGAAGCCGGGCGCGACCGAGTTGGCGCGGATGCCGCGATGGCCGAATTCGTTGGCCACGCAGCGGATCACGTGGTCGGCGCCCGCCTTGGTGCCCATGTAGGCGGCATGGTCCTCCAGCATGATCGAGGCGGTGGCGGAACTGATCTGGATCAGCGAGCCCCCGTCGCGCATCACCCGCAGCATCGCCTGATAGAACAGGATCGCGCCGGTGAACTGCAGCGCGGTCATCTTCTCGATCTCGGCCTTGGTGGTGTCGAGGAAGGGTTTGAGCAGACCCCAGCCGGTGGCGTTCACGGCGATGTCGATGCCGCCATAGGTCGCCTTCGCGGCGTCGCCGAGGCGGGCGAGATCTTCCTCGCTGGTGAGATCGCAGCCGGTCACCGCCAGCCCGCCGATCTCGGCGGCGAGGCGTTCCAGTTCCTCCGCCTTGCGCCCGGCGACGATCACCGTCGCGCCATCGGCGGCAAGGCGGCGCGCGATCACTTGCGCCATGTTGTCCCGGTTGGCCGCGCCGACGACGACGGCGACCTTTCCTGCCAGATCGGCCATGCGTGTTCTCCCGTTATCCTGTTTTCTCGTCCCGCGTGGGAGCGGGGCAAAGTCAGTCCCGCTGTACCCAGTCGCCCAGCACCTGCTCGACGCGCGTGTGCTCCGGCACCCGGTTGAGGCCGATGCGGCGGTCGAGTTCCTCGTGCCAGTGGTAGATGCGGCGCTCCTGATAGTTGAGCGGCATCGCCCTGAAGCCCGGGCTTTCCAGCGATTCCTGGATTTGCGGCGCGTATTGCAGGTCCTCGTAGAGAATACGCTCCCAGTTGCTCAGACGCGTGGGCCAGAGCGGGTGCGGGTTCTCGGGATCGTGGTCCGGTGCCAGCCAGCTGGACACCACGCGCGTGCGCTTCGTGCCGATCGGCCAGAACTGCAGAATCGGGATGCCGGTGGGGGCAGGGGGCATGATGAAGTTGGGGTAGATCTGGTAGCTGACGTTGTTCTTGGCCGGGAACTCGGTGATCGATGCGATTTCCGGCATGCCCACGGTGCCGGGATCGACCCAGTCGGGGCGCCGGTTCGGCGTCGCCATGCGGCTGTGGCCGTTCGGCCAGAGCGTGATGATCATCGCGCGGTGATCGAGGAAGCGGTCCACCGTGTTCACGTGGATCGACTTGATGTGGTAGACCTCGAGGAAGGCGTCGAGCAGGACCTTGACGTTGCAGTCCACCTCGTAGCTGCGGCTGTCGACGAGGCGCAGCTTCTCAAGCTCGAACTGCTCCAGCTGCTCCGCCATCGGGCCGATGTGTTCCATCAGCGGCTGCGCATCGGGATCGCGGTTGATGAAGATCAGCGAGCCCAGCAGTTCGCAGCGCACCTGTACCAGCGAGCGGCACGACATGTCGAAATCGACGAAGTCGCGCTTGTCGCGCACCGCCGTCAGCTTGCCGTCGAGGGTATAGCTCCAGCCGTGATAGCCGCAGACGAAGCCGCGCCCTTCGCCCGATTCTTCGGTGACGAGGGGGGCGCCGCGATGCTGGCAGGTGTTGTAGAACGCCTTGACCTCGCCCTGCAGGTTGCGCGCGACGATGATCGGCACGCCCGAATTGCGGGTCAGGAACCAGGAGCCCGGATTGGGGACCTGATCGGTGTGGCCCGCATAGAGCCACGCCTTGTCCCACATCATCTCCTTTTCGAGTTGCAGGAATTCGGGGTCGGTATAGCGGCTGCCGGGAATATCGGGCAGCTTGGGAAAGCCTTCGGGCGGCCCCTTGCGATCCCGCTCGTAGTCCATCCGCGCGAAATCGTTCTCGGGGCTTTGATCTGCGACCAGATCGAGCATCGGCCTTCTCTCCCTTGCCTTGCACTCCGGTTGGGCGGAGTGGGCCGCAGCAGAATCAAAAAACAGACATGAATGTTTGATTCTGCCGATGTGATGCTTGCGATCCTACCTCCTGCACGATAAAACAGTCAACAGTGATTGTATTTTCATCATCTCGACGAGCGGACGCGTCAGCGCTGGCCGAACTGCGCATCGCGCTTCTGTGCATAGGCGGCGATGCCTTCGCGGCTGTCGGCGCTGGCGAGCGTGGCCTTGCCCCAGGCATTGCCCACCGCGAGCGCCTGTGCGGTGTCCATGCCGGTGGAAAGCTCGTAGAGTTCGCGCCCGTTGCCGATCGCCTGCCAGCTGTTCGCCAGCATCGCCTGCGTAACCTCAAGCGCGCGGTCCAGCAGGCGGTCACCGGGCACGACTTCGGTGACGACGCCAAGGTCGTAGAGGCGGCGGGCGGGGAGCAATTCGCCGGTCATGATCATCGCCAGCGCCGTGGCGCGGGGGACTTGCGCGGCAAGGCGCTGGATGCCGCCCGCGAAGGCGAAGAGGCCGCGTTTCACTTCGCTCACGCCCATCAGCGCGTGGTCGGCGGCGAAGACCATGTCGCAGGCCATCATGATCTCGAACCCGCCCGCGACAGCGGTGCCGTTGATCGCGGCGATCAGCGGCTTGGTGCGGCGGCGCTCGGTGATGCCGCCGAAGCCGCGGCCGGGGATCAACCCGTGACCGGCGCCGATGCGCTCAGCTTCCTTGAGGTCCATGCCAGCGCAGAAGGCGCGGTTGCCGGTGCCGGTGACGATGATCGCGCCGACTGCCGGGTCCGCCTCGGCCGCCGAGATCGCCTCGTCCATCGCCCGCGAGGTTGCCGCGTCGAGCGCGTTTCGCGCGTCCTCGCGGTCGATCGTCAGCAGGCATACGGCGCCGCGGTGTTCCACGATCAGTCCGGTCATTGCGTTATTCTCCCAAAGTCATACGCCAATTTCAGGTGGTGTTATCCGCTTTTCGAATCACGGCAGCATATAAGCTGATCGATAATATGGGATGAGGATAAATTGAAATCTTTCGAAAAACTGCATCATCATGGATTGATAGTAGAAGATATCTATAGATCCATGGACGAATTGGGGCGTGGGCTTGGAGTAAATTGGTGTCCTGTCCGCAAGTTCGATCCTTTGCGGGTCTGGTTGCCTGATGCGGGCTGGTCCGAGGCGCATCTTACCGTCACTTATTCGCGGCAGGGGCCGATCCATATCGAACTGATCCAGATGGTGTCCGGTGGCGCCTACGAGGCCTTGCGCGCGGTTTCGCCCGCGCATGTCGGGGCCTGGGTGGACGATGTCGGCGCGGAGGTGGAAGCGCTGCTGGCGGAGGGCTGGCGCCTCATCGCGGCAGGCGCGTCCCCCAAGCATCGCTACGGCCAGATGGCCTATATGGCGCGCGGCGACGGCCCGGTGCTGGAACTCGTGGGCGAGCCGATCCGGCCGATGATCGAAGAATGGATAGGGTCATGAGCGGGGGCATGAGCGGCGCAGCGATCGCCATGGCCGAACCCGGGGAGCAGGCAGCACCGCTCCCGGTCGATACCGAACCGGCGCCCGGCGCCGCGGCGTGGTATCTGATCTTCGTGCTCACGCTGGCCTATACCGTCAGCTTTATCGATCGACAGGTGCTCAACCTGCTGGTGGCGCCCTTGAAGGCGGACTTCGGGCTGTCCGACACGCGGCTCAGCCTGTTGCAGGGGCTGGCGTTCACGACCGCGTATATCCTGTTCAGCCCGCTGTTCGGGAGACTGGCGGATACCGGCAGCAGGCGCCGCCTCCTCATCGGCGGCATCGGCCTGTGGAGCCTGGGCACCGGCCTGTGCGGCCTCGCGCGCGGATACTGGCAGCTGTTCTTCGCTCGCGCCGCCGTGGGCGGTGCGGAGGCCAGCCTGACGCCCGCCGCATGGTCGATCATCGCCGACAGCTTCCCGACGCGCATGATCCCGCGTGCCTTCAGCATCTTCCTGATGGGGCCGTATATCGGCGGCGGCCTCGCCCTGATATTCGGCGGGCTTCTGCTGGAGGCGGCGCAGGGCTGGGACCTCGGCGCGGTGCCCTATCTGGGCGCGCTGCAGCCGTGGCAGGTGGTGTTCCTCGTCGCCGGACTGCCGGGCTTCGCGATCCTGTTGCTCATGCTGCGCATCCGCGAGCCTGCCCGCAAGCTGGCGGCGCAGGACAGCGGCCAGCGCATGCCGTTCGCGCAAGTCTGGCGCACGTTCGCGGAGCGCCGCGATTTCTACGGCAACTTCTATGCGGGCATGGCCTCGCTGGTGATCGTGCTCTACGCCTTCCCGGCGTGGATGCCGGCGATGCTGATGCGCCGTTTCGGGGCGAGCGCGGCCACGGTGGGCGTGCAGTACGGCGTGGCGGTGCTCGTCACCGGCTCGATCGGCGTGCTGGCGGGGCCGGTAATCGCGGGCTGGTTGCAGCGGCGCGGGCGGATCGACGCGCTGATGCGGGTGCCGTTCTTCGCCGCGCTGGCGCTGATCCCGATCTCGCTGGCGCTGGCATTCGCGCCCAGTTACGAATTCGCGATGGTGGTGGCGACGCTTGCGAGCTTCACCTATTCGCTCCCGCAGGCGCTGGCGTCTTCGGGCCTGCAGATGGCGACGCCGAACCGGATGCGGGGGATTTCCTCGTCGGTCTACGTCTTCGTGGCGAGTGTCATGGGGCTCGGCGCCGCGCCGACGATCGTGGCGCTGCTGACCGACCATGTTTTCGCCGACGAGCGCAGCGTCGGGCTTTCGCTCTCGGTGACGTGCGCGGCGGCGGCGGGGGTTTCGGCGTTCTTCGTGGGCCGCGCGCTCAAGGGCTATCGGCGGGTGCTGGCGCTGCAGTGAAGACGCGTCCTCCCGGACTTGATCCGGGACCGCTGGCAATTCTTGAGGCGAATGCTGGCCGTGAGACGTCCTGACGCGAGGTGGGCTGTTCACGGCCAGCGGTCCCGGATCAAGT
>NZ_BAAILP010000012.1:0-43913 GCF_054589055.1 Novosphingobium sp. 11B
CGTCCCGGGCTTGATCCGGGACCGGTGGCTGTCTTTAGGTGGGCGCTGCTGTGCCGGGCGCCCTGAAGCTATGTGGGCTGGTCACGGCCAGCGGTCCCGGATCAAGTCCGGGACGACGTGATCTTGCCTTTTCCTCCAGCAGTGCGGGCGTGAGCACCTGAGGCAGCGTTTCGGCCCGGCCGTCGCGGCCGTACCAGACGTATAGGGGAACCCCCGCCGCGCCCTGTTCGGTGAGGTAGCGGGTGATCGCGGGATCGCGCCGGGTCCAGTCGCCGCGCAGCACCACGACTCCGGCCTTTTCGAAGGCGACGCGGGTGTCCTCGCGCTCGATCGCGGCGGCTTCGTTGACCTTGCAGGTGAGGCACCAGTCAGCGGTCATCCATACGAAGACCGGTTTGCCGCTGGCGCGTGCCTCTGCCAGTGCTTCGGGCGAGAAGGGTCTGGCCTTGATGACCGAGGCATCCTCCTGCGCCTGCGGCCGCGGTTCGGGCATCGTCAGCACGCCGACCGCCAGCACTGCCAGCGTCGCGAAAGCGGGCATGAGCGCGCGTTTCCCAGAGCGTTGCGCGCGTCCAACGAGGCCGAGCAGGGCGAGCACCAGCGCGGCCAGCGCGGCGACGTAGGCGAGCGAGGCCGAGCCGCCGAGGCGCCAGATCAGCCACGCCAGCGCGAGCGCGGTCAGACCCATCGGCACTGCCATGACCCGCCGGAACGTCACCATCCACTTCCCCGGCCGGGGCAGGCGCGCGCGCAGGGCGGGCACGAAGGCGACGGCGAGGAACGGCAATGCGATGCCGAGGCCGAGCGCTGCGAACAGCGTCATCGCGGGCACGACCGGCAACAGCAGCGCCGCGCCCATCGCGCTCGCCATGAACGGGCCGGTGCAAGGCGTCGCGACGAATGCGGCGAGCAGGCCGGTCGCGAAGGCTCCCTGCGGAGAGCCTGCCGAGGCGAAGCCCGGGACGGAAAATTCGAACAGACCCAGCAGGTTGGCGGTGATGGCGACCGCCAGCGCGAAGAGCGCGACGACGACGACCGGCTCCTGCAGTTGGAACGCCCAGCCGACCTGCTCGCCGCCAGCCCGCAGCGCCAGCAGCGCCGCGCCGAGGCCGAGGCAGGCGAGGATCACGCCCGCCGCATAAGCCAGTCCCTCGATCCGCGCATGGGCTTCGCTCTCACCCGCGCGGGCGAGGCTGAGGGCTTTGAGCGAAAGGATCGGGAAGACGCAAGGCATCACGTTGAGCAGCAGTCCGCCCGCCAGAGCCGCCAGCAGCAGCCAGGGCAGGGCGGGGAGCTTGGGCGCTTCGCTTCCCGCCAGCATGGTGCCGCCGCTCGGCACCGGGCCGGGTCTGGCGGTGAGGGCGATGCCGTTGCCTGCGGCGTCGAGGCGCAGAACGGCGTCGATTCCTGCGGCATTCTGCGGGGCGAAGCGGGCGCGGGGGATCGTTACCAGCAGCATGTCGCCCTTGCGTGCGAAGGCTTGCGGAGCAGCATAGTCGATCAGTTTGTCCTGGCCGACGAAGAGGTGCGGGGCCTCCAGCGGCACCGACGCCGGGAGCGGGATGGCAAGGCGCAACGTCTTGTCATTCACCGCAAAAGCGGCCGGCGCATCGAGCGGCGCGGGCAGGCGCTGGGTCCACGTGTCGAAGCGCGGATCATGCGGCGCACCGGGCGCGATCTCGGCCGCGAGTTCGGCGCGTTCGGGGACGCAGATCTGTTCGGTGCAGGCCAGCCACTGGGCCTTCACGTGCACGGGAATCCGCCCTTTTCCGGCAGGAACCGTGACTGGGACCAGCACCGCGTACTCGCTTTCGTAGACGTGGTTCATCAGGCCCTGAACCACCAGCGTCTGCGGCACCGGATAGCGCGGCTGCCCCGTCTTCACGCCCTCGGGCACGTCCCACGACAGCTGCATCCCTAGGCCTGCATCGCCCGGATTGAGCCAGTATCCGTGCCACCCCGCCTCGGGCGTCATGCGGATGGCGAGGGTGGCTTTCCCGTCTTTCACCGGCCCGGCGAGCAGCTCCGCCGCGATATGCGTAGGGGCATGGGGGGGCGCCGCGCGGGCGGGCACCGAAACGGCACCCAACAGGACCATAAAGGCACCCAGCAGCACCATGAGGTGACACAGAACTGTCACAGGCAGTCGGTAGCGGCGCTTTTGCATGGTGCTCCGTGAGGTTAGGCGAGTCTTGCGCCTGATCGACGATCGCGTCATCGCTGCATCTGCATCCAACGCTCGGACATTTCAAGGAACCTCCCCCGATGCGCCTCCCGCTCTCCTCGCTCGTTGTCGCTCTTGCGCTCGGCGCTTCCGCTCCCGTCTTCGCGCAGGAGGCCGCTCCGGCCCCGGCGGCACAGGCCGCTCCGCAGACCCCGCCCAGGCTGATTGTCGCGATCTCGGTCGACCAGTTCTCGGCCGACTTGTTCCAGCAGTATCGCGAGCGCTATTCGCAGGGCCTTAACCGCCTGCTGCAGGGCGCGGTGTTCCCCTCGGGCTTCCAATCGCATGCCGCGACCGAGACCTGCCCCGGCCACTCAACGTTGCTGACCGGTGTGCACCCCAACCGCACCGGCATCGTCGCCAACGACTGGTACGTTCCGGGCATCGCCCGCGCCGACAAGAAGGTCTATTGTTCCGAGGACGAGACCGACCCGAAGAGCAGCTCGGAAGATTCGGTCATCAAGCCGGACCACCTGATGGTGCCGACGCTGGGCGATCTGCTCAAGGCGAAGAACCCCAGGTCCCTCAACGCCGCCGTCTCGTTCAAGGACCGCGCGGTGGTGATGATGGGCGGCCACACCACCGATGCCGCCTACTGGATCAAGGGCAAGGGCTTCGTCACCTACGAGGATCGCAAGGTCTCCCCCGCCGTTGTCGCGGAAAACCAGGCGATCGCCGCCGCGGTCAATGCGGGCGCGCCCGAACTGCCGGTGCCGGGCTGGTGCGGCGGCGTCGACCATGCGATCCAGATGGGCGGCTTCACCATCGGCACGTATCGCTTCCCGCTGAAGGCCGGCGATTTCAAGGGCTTCTTCAACAGCCCGCGCACTGACGAGATGACCACCGACATGGCCATCCGCCTGCTCGACGAGATGCCGCTGGGCAAGGACGATGTGCCCGACGTGCTCTCGGTCAGCTATTCGGCCACCGACAAGGTCGGCCACGCCTACGGCAACGAGGGCGTCGAGATGTGCATCCAGATGAACGTTCTGGACCAGACCATCGGCAAGCTGCTGGGGGCGCTGGATGCGCGCGGGATCGACTATGCGGTCGTGCTCAGCGCTGACCATGGCGGCGCCGACGCGCCCGAGCGCATGAAGCTGCAGGGCGTGCCCGAGGCCAGCCGCCTCGACCCCTCGCTGACCGATGACGCGCTCTCCGCCTCGGTAGGCAAGGCGACCGGGATCACCGTGAAGGAAGGCCCGCTGCTCTACGGTGCGGGCGCTTCGGGCGACATCTGGCTGAACGCCGGGCTCACCGCAAAGCAGCGGCAGAAGGTCATCGCCGAACTGGTGTCGCAGCTGAAGGCCAACCCGCAGATCTCGGGCGTCTATACCGCCGAGGAACTGAAGAAGGTCAAGGTGCCCGCCGGTCACCCGCAGGACTGGACCGAGATCGAGCGCGTCGCCGCCTCGTTCTACCCCGGCCGCTCGGGCGAAGTGCTGATGATGACGAAGCGCGCCGTCGTGCCGGGCACCAAGCCCGTCCCCGGCTACACCGCCACCCACGGCAGCCCGTGGGACTACGACCGCCGCGTGCCGATGCTGTTCTGGCGGGGGGGGATGCCCTCCATGGAGCAGGCGCAGCCGGTCGAGACGGTGGACATCGCCCCGACCCTCGCCGCGCTGGTGGGCCTGAGCGAACCGGCGGGTACATGGGATGGAAGGTGCCTCGACATCTACGCCGGGGAGGCCGATAGCTGCTCGCGATGAGCGACTCGAATACGACTGGCACGGCGCCCGAAAGGCGCGATCTTATCATCCTGGGCGGCGGTCTCGTCGGCATGACGCTGGCGCTTGCCGCCGCCCGGGCGGGCATCACCGCCCACGTGGTCGACCGCGCCGATCCGGCCGATCTGGTGGCCGAGGGCGCGGACGGCCGCGCCTCGGCGATCTCGACCGCGAGCTGGAACCTGTTCACCAACATCGGCCTCGCGCCGGCGCTGGAGAAGCTGGGTTGCCCGATCGCCTCGATCGCGGTGACCGATGGCATGAAGCCCGGCCGCATCGACTTCACGCCCAAGGCCGAGGAAGGCACTTTGGGCCGCATGTTCGCCAACCGCGACTTGCGCATCGCGCTGTTCGATGCGGCGCGGCAGGAACCGAACATCGCCTGGCACGTGCGCACCGAAGCCGTGCGCAAGGATCGCGGCGCTCACGGCGTCGAGGTGGAACTCTCTGACGGCCAGGTTATCCGGGGCTCGCTGCTGATCGCGGCGGAAGGGCGCCAGTCGCCGACGCGCGACGAGGCTGGTTTCGCGCTGGCGAAGTGGGAATACCACCACCGCGCCTTCGTCACCGGGCTGTTCCACGAAAAGCCGCATGACGGCACCGCCTGGGAAATCTTCTACCCGGCCGGGCCGTTCGCGCTGCTGCCGCTGCTCGACGATGCACAGGGCCGCCACCGCAGCGCGCTGGTCTGGACCGTCGCGGAAAAGGATGCGGCGGGCGTCAGCGCCATGCCGGATGCGATGTTCGTGAACGAAGTGTTCGAGCGCATGCACGGCGTGTTCGGCAAGATCGAGCTGTCGGCCCCGCGCATGAGCTATCCCTTGCGCTTCCACCACGCCGGGCGCGTGGTCGAGGAGCGCCTCGCGGTGATCGGCGATGCTGCTCACGGCATGCACCCGATCGCCGGGCAGGGCCTGAACCTGGGCCTGCGCGATGTCGGCGCGCTGGTGGAAGTGCTGACAGACGGCATGCGCCTCGGCCTCGAACCCGGCGACGCGCAGATGCTGGCGCGCTATGAGAAGTGGCGCAGCCTCGACAGCCTGATGGTCATGGCCGCGACCGACGGGCTGACCCGCCTGTTCGGCATTCCCGGCCGCACGGCCAGCGCCGTGCGCCGCCTCGGAATGGGCGCGGTGCAGCGCACGCCGCTGCTCAAGCGCTTCTTCATGGACGAGGCGCGGGGCATGTCGGGCAAGCTGCCGGAGCTGCTGCAGGCGTAAGCGCGGCGATGCGCCACGTGCTGCCGCTCCCTTCATCATCCCCTTGAACCCCTTTCCGTCATTCCCGCCTTCGCGGGAATGACCAAGGTGTGGCGCAGCTCATTTGCGCTCGCACTTCTGCTTTCGCGCGCGGGCGGCGGGTGCGGTGACTTGTTCTCTTAGTCTATTCGGTCTAGTTGATAATCATTCGCAACTGGGAGTGATCATGACGAAACCGGCGGTCTATCAGGTCAGCGACTGGAGCGGCAGCAGCGGTGATCGCTGGGCAAGCAACCAGCGCCGCCTCGATGCGATGCTCGAGGTTTTCGGGGAGGCGGCAATCGCGGCAGCCGATCCTCGGGCTGGCGAGCATGTGCTCGACATCGGGTGCGGAGCGGGGGCGTCCAGCTTCGTGCTGGCCGACCGCGTTGGGCCCGAGGGCCAGGTGCTGGGCCTCGACATATCGCCGCAACTGATCGAGCGCGCGCGTGAACTGGGTGAAGGCGCGGTGGACTTCGCGCTGGACGACGCGGCCACGGCGGAGCTTGCCGTGCAGGCCTACGACCTGCTGTTTTCGCGCTTCGGAGTGATGTTCTTCGCCGATCCCGCCGCCGCCTTCACGCATATGCGAGCGGCCTTGAAAACCGGCGGAAGGCTGGCTTTCGTGTGTTGGCGCGGCGCGGCCGAGAACGACTGGGTGCGGCTGCCGATGGGCGCCATCCGGGACATTCTGCCGCCGCCGCCCGCGCCCGACCCGGAAGCGCCCGGTCCGTTCTCCTTCGGCGATGCGGCAAGGGTGGAGCGTCTGCTGGTCGAGGCAGGCTTCACCGGCATTGCGATAGCCCCCTTCGACGCCGAAATCCCCTTCGGCGAAGGTCCCTCTCGCGAGGCTGCGATCGACGATGCGGTGCAGATGGCCTTCGAGGTCGGCCCGCTTTCGCGCGCGCTGGCCGATCAGGACGAAACCGTGCGCGCCCGCTGCGCATCCGCCGTCCACGCCGCCTTCGCCGCGCGCCCCGGCGAGCGCTCGGTCATGATCGACGGCGCGGCATGGATCGTCACCGCGCGCAATCCGGGCTAGCCTGCGGGAAGTGGATACTGCCGTGGCGGTCCGGGCCGGCGCCGGTTCGCGCGCTGGGCAAGCCGGGAATCCCGCGTCGAACCACGCATTTGCGCCGCGCGGACCCGCAAAGCAGAATCCACCGCGCCGCGATCGCAAAACGGGATAAGTCGCGGTCGTCCCCTGCGCAATCGGCCATTATCGCGAACGCCTGCACCTACAACACAAGGGGTCAAAGCAGGAGAACGCAATGAACATGCAATCGCTGCTGGGGCAGGATCGGGACCACTGGATTCACCCGGTGGCATCCTGGAGCGACCACGAGGAACGTGGCGCCACCATCCTGCGATCCGGCAAGGGGTGCTACCTGACCGATATCGAGGACAACGTGCTCCTCGATGGCTTTTCGGGCCTGTGGTGCGTCAACGTGGGCTACGGCCAGGACAGCATCGTCGCCGCTGCCGCCGAGCAGATGGCGCGGCTGCCTTATGCCACCGGCTATTTCAGCTATGCGTCGGAACCGGCGATCGAACTGGCTGCCAAGCTGGGCGCGCGGGCGCCGGGCGATCTCAGCCACGTCTACTTCACGCTGGGCGGATCGGACGCGGTGGACGGCGTGGTGCGCTTCATCCGCTATTACTTCAACGTCACCGGCCAGCCGGGCAAGAAGCACATGATCGCGCTGGAGCGGGGCTATCACGGCTCCAGCTCGACCGGCGCCGGGCTGACCGCGCTGCCCGCGTTCCATGCCGGGTTCGACGTGCCGACGCCGCAGCAGCACCACATCTCCTGCCCTTACGCCTATCGCAGCGATGCGGCGGACGATGCCGCGCTGATCGCCGCCTCGGTGGCCGAACTGACCGCCAAGGTGGAGCAACTCGGCGCGGCCAACGTCGCGGCCTTCTTCGCCGAGCCGGTCGTCGGGTCAGGCGGTGTCATCGTGCCGCCGCGTGGCTGGCTCACCGCCATGCAGCAGGCCTGCCGCGACCTCGGCATCCTGTTCGTGGTGGACGAGGTGATCACCGGCTTCGGGCGCACCGGCCCGCTGTTCGCCTGCGAGCACGAAGGCCTGACGCCCGACTTCATGACCGTCGCCAAGGGCCTGACCGCAGGGTACGCCCCGATGGGCGCGCTGTTCATGTCGGACCGCATCTACCGCGCCATGCGCGATGCCACCCCGGCGGGCGTCGCAATCGGTCACGGCCAGACCTATTCGGGCCATCCGGTCAGCGCCGCGATCGGTCTCGAAGTGCTGCGGCTCTACGAGGAAGGCGGGCTGATGGCCAACGGCCAGGCTTCGGGCGCGCACTTCGCCCGGGGGCTGCAGGGCCTGCTCGACCATCCGCTGGTGGGCGACGTGCGCGCACAGGGCCTGCTCGCAGGGGTCGAACTGGTGACCGACAAGGCGGCGAAGACCCGACCCGCAGCGGCGCTTGACGTGCCGAGGCAGCTTGCGGCAATCGGCTATCGCAACGGGCTGATCTTCCGCGCTTTCGGCGATGGGATCGTCGGTTTCGCGCCGCCGCTCTGCATAACCACCGATGAAGTCGACCTCCTGCTGGAACGGTTCCGCAAGAGCCTCGACGACCTGCTCGACATCAAGGAGATCCGCAATGCGGTTGGGTGATTTCAAGGCGCTTTCGTTCGACTGCTACGGCACCCTCATCGACTGGGAATCGGGGATGATCGAGGCGCTCAGCGGCCTCACCTCGCAAGTTTCGCCCGAACTGACCCGGGATCAGATTCTGCAGGCCCACGCCCGCCACGAATCCGAGCAGCAGGCCCAGACCCCGGGCAAACTGTACCGCGATATCCTGCCGATCGTGTATAAGCGCCTGGCCGAGCAGTGGGGTGTGCCCGTGTCCTGGGCCGAGTGCGAGGAGTACGGCCGCTCGGTGCGCAACTGGCCGGCCTTCGTGGATTCCCCCGGCGCGCTGCAGTACCTCAAGAAGTACTACAAGCTGATCATCCTCTCGAATGTCGACAACAAGACCTTCCACTACAGCAACGAGAAGCTGCAGGTGGAATTCGACGCGATCTATTCGGCGGAGGACATTGGCGCCTACAAGCCGGCGGACGCGAACTTCGACTATATGAAGGCGCATCTGGCCGATCTCGGCCTGGAACCCGGCGACGTGCTGCACACCGCCGAGAGCCTGTTCCACGATCACCTGCCCGCGAACCGCCATGGTCTTGCCGGGTGCTGGATCTACCGGCGCCACGCGCAGGAAGGCTTCGGCGCGACGATGACGCCGGAGGAGTTGCCCAAGTACGATTTCCGCTTCAACACGATGGCCGATCTGGTCAAGGCGCATCAGGAAGAATTGCGCGGCGATTGATCGGCTGTCGTTTGATCGGCACCGGCTCACTCCCCACCCGGCCACCCGCTAGTGTACCCTTGTCGGGCGGCCGGGCGTGGGAGTGGGCCGGTGCCGGAAATCCGGCTACAGCCGGATCAGACACAAAACACACCATGACAGGGTCCGCACCATGATCAACGCTCCCAAGCTCGACCGGATAGACATCAACATCCTGGCCGAACTGCAACGAAGCGGGCGGATCACCAATGCGGAACTGGCGGACAGGGTGGGCCTGTCCGCCAGTCCCTGCCTGACCCGGGTGAAGCGGCTGGAATCGGCGGGCTACATCTCGGGCTACAGCGCGATCCTCAACCTCGCCAAGATCGGCGACAGCCAGATCGTGTTCACCTCGGTGACGCTGGGCGACCACCGCCGCGCCGACTTCCAGAAGTTCGAGCACCGCATCGCGCAATACGACGAACTGGTCGAATGCCACCTCGTCAGCGGCGGCTTCGACTACCTGCTGAAGTTCGTGGTGCGCGGCATCGCCGAATACCAGGAGATGATGGAGGAAATCCTCGAGAGCAACATCGGCGTCTCGAAGTACTTTTCGTACATCGTCATCAAGTCCGCCGTCGCGCGCGGCCAGCCTTCGGTCAAACTGCACCTCTCGCCGCGCTGAGGGCCACTGCTGCTCCCGTCATAGCGAGCGCAGCGACGTTTCGGGTAGGCGAGCAAATCCATTCCATCCCATCCCGTTCTCCCGGTCATTCCCGCGAAGGCGGGAACCGATCTCCTGACGGTGCCGTGGCACGGACATCAGTTGGGTCCCCGCCTTAGCGGGGATGACGAAGATCGTTGAGATGAACGGAAGGGCCAAAGGCGCTTCCGTTCACCCGATCCTTGCCGCGATTTCCGTCCCGCACAACACGGTATCGGCCTTCCCGCCGAGGTCGCGTGTGCGCGTGGCCTCGTCCGCCAGAACGCCTTCGATAGCGCTCACGACGGCGGCCGCCGCTTCGGTCTCGCCGAGGTGCTCCAGCATCATCGCGCCGCACCAGACCTGCCCGACCGGGTTCGCCACGCCCTTGCCCGCGATGTCCGGCGCCGAGCCGTGGACCGGCTCGAACAGCGAGGGGACCGAGCGGTCGGGGTTGATGTTGCCGCAGGGCGCGATGCCGATCGTGCCGGTGCAGGCCGGGCCAAGGTCGGACAGGATGTCGCCGAAGAGGTTGGAGGCGACCACGACGTCGAAGCGGTCAGGGTTCATCACGAACTGCGCGGCCAGAATGTCGATGTGGTACTTGTCGGTGCGGATCCCGGGATAGGACTTCGCCATCTCTTCCACCCGGCCGTCCCACCAGGGCATGGTGATGGCGATGCCGTTGGACTTGGTGGCGGAGGTCAGGTGCCTGGCCGGGCGCTGCTGCGCGAGGTCGAAGGCATATTTCAGGATGCGGTCGGTGCCGAAGCGCGTCATCACCGTCTCCTGCATGACCACCTCGCGCGGCGTGCCGGGGAAGGAGATGCCGCCGATCGCACTGTATTCGCCCTCGGTGTTCTCGCGCACGATCATCATGTCGATGTCGCCCGGCTTGCGGCCTGCCAGCGGGCAGGGGACGCCGGGCATCAGCCGCACCGGGCGCAAGTTGACGAACTGGTCGTACTCGCGCCGAAACTGGATCAGCGAGCCCCAGAGCGAGACGTGGTCGGGCACCGTGTCGGGCCAGCCCACCGCGCCGAAGTAGATCGCATCAACATCGCCGATCCGCTCTTTCCAGTCGTCCGGCATCATCTGCCCGTGCTGCGCGTAGTAGTCGCAGCAGGCGAAGTCGTGCCACTCTTGCTCAATGGTGAAGCCGAAGGCCTTGGCTGCGGCTTCGAGCGCGCGGATGCCTTCGGGCACCACTTCCTTGCCGATGCCGTCGCCGGGGATCACGGCGATGCGATAGTTGCGCGGGGTCATGCTCAGGCTCCTCTCAGGCGTTCATGTTCAGGGATGCGTCTTCAGGCCGGCCCAGTGGAAGGCCTTGGTCTCGAGAAATTCTTCCAGCCCCTCGGCGCCGCCTTCGCGGCCGAGTCCCGATTGCTTCATGCCGCCGAACGGGGCGCATTCCATAGCCATCGCGCCGGTGTTGAGGCCGACAAGGCCGAATTCCAGCGCCTCGCTCACCCGCCAGGCGCGGTCCATGTCCTGCGTGTAGAAGTAGGAGGCGAGCCCGTAAGGCGTGGCATTGGCGAGGGCGATGGCCTCCTCCTCGGTCTCGAAGCGGATGACCGGGGCGACCGGGCCGAAGGTCTCCTCGTCGCACAGGCGCATCGCCGGGGTGACGCCGGTGAGCACGACCGGGGCGGCGAAGCCCTCGGGCGCATCGGCTTCCGCAGCGATACGCGCCCCGTTGGCGAGGGCATCGGCGACGTGATCGGCCACTTTGCGGTGTGCGGCTTCGTTGATCAGCGGGCCGATGGTAACGCCCTCGTCAGTCCCCGCGCCGACCTTCAGCGCCTGCACCGCCGCGCCGAACCGTTCGACGAAGGCGTCGTGGATGCCGGACTGGACGAGGAAGCGGTTGGCGCACACGCAGGTCTGGCCCGCATTGCGAAACTTGCTGGCCATCGCGCCCTCGACCGCGCGCTCGACGTCGGCATCGTCGAAGACGAGGAACGGCGCGTTGCCGCCCAGTTCCATGCCCAGCTTCTTCACCGTGCCCGCGCACTGCCCGATCAGCATGGCGCCGACGCGGGTGGAGCCGGTGAAGGTCAGCATCCGCACCGCCGGGTTGCCGGTCAGTTCCGGCCCGATCGCGGCGGGCAGGCCGGTGACGACGCTGAGCAGCCCCTCGGGCATCCCTGCCCGCTCGCCCAGCGCAGCGAGTGCGAGGGCGGTGAAGGGCGTCAGTTCGGAGGGCTTCACCACCATCGCGCAACCTGCAGCCAGCGCCGGGGCGGCCTTGCGGGTGATCATCGCGGCGGGGAAATTCCACGGCGTGATCGCGGCGCAGACACCGACCGGCTCCTTGCGGATGAGGATGCGGCGGTCGGCGAAGGGCGATGCGATCTCCTGCCCGTGGATGCGCAGGCCCTCGGCCGCGTACCATTTTACGAACGTCGCGGCATAGGCGATTTCGCCGGCCGCCTCGGCCAGCGGCTTGCCCTGCTCGGCGGTCATGATGCGGGCGAGGTCGTCCTGGTTCGCCAGGATCAGCCGGTGCCATTCCTCGATCACCGCGCAGCGCTTGGCGGCAGGCAGGCGGCGCCATGCGCGCTGGGCGAGTTCGGCGGCGGCGATGGCGCGGCGGGTTTCGGCGACGGCGCAGGCGGGGACGGTGCCGATGGTCGCGCCGGTGGCCGGGTCGGTCACGGGAATGGTCGCGCCGTCATCGGCGGCGATCCAGCGCCCGGCTACGAAGGCGCGCTCGAGAAACAGCGAGGGATCGCGCAGAGTCGGCCCGGCGCGGTCAAGGGTCTGGGTGGTCATCGGGGCTCCCGGATTGGCGGCGTCGGCACGAAAAATAGGCCCGGCTCGTGGACGAAGACAGGGCCGAACGGGCGACATGCGCGGTAGAAGCCACTGAATTGCGGGGCAGGATCGGCAGATCGTCTTCCCGCATCCGGCTATGCTTCAAGGGCCAACAGACACGGAGATTTGCATGACGGCCGAGGCCAAGAATACCGCCGATTTCGAGAACTTCGCCGCGCTGGACATTCGCGTCGGTACGGTGGTGGAAGTGCAGGATTTCCCGCGTGCCCGGAATCCCTCGTACAAGGTGGCGGTCGATCTCGGCCCGCTGGGGGTGCGCTGGTCGAGCGCGCAAGTCACGAATTATGCGCCGCAGGATCTGCTGGGCACGCAAGTCTGCTGCGTCGTCAACTTCGCGGCGCGAAATATCGCGGGCTTCCGCTCCGAAGTGCTGATCCTCGGCGCGCCGGGAGAGGGGCGGGACGTGATCGTCGTCACGCCGCGTTCGGTGGTCGAAAACGGCGCGGCGCTGTTCTGAGGGTGTGGGCCGGTGCCGCGAAGTTACCCTCCAGCGAATTTCCAAACGATCTCGGACTGCAAAAAAAATGGCCCGGAACGCTGGGGGTTCCGGGCCGAGTGGGAGGGTTTCCGCTGAGGCGGTATCCCGCCGTCAGAACTCGAAGTTGAGCCGGGCGTAGTAGTAGCCGCCCTGCCAGGGCACGACGCCATCGACGTAAGTGCGGCCGTTGGTGTCGTCGATGCGGTTGACGTCCGGATAGTTGTCGAAGATGTCGCGCGCGCCCAGCGTCAGGGTCAGGCGCTCCATCAGCGGCATCGAGACTTCGGCGTCGAACAGGGTCTCGGTGCCGTACTTCTGGATCGCATGGCTCGCCGCCGTCGTCTGGCGCGACCACGGTCCGAAGAAGTTGGCGCGCAGCATGACGGAGACGGAGCCGATCTGCTGGTTGATCGTGGCATTGGCCCGCCACTTCGGATCGTTGTGCTCGAAGTTGTAGAGCGTCGTGGAATCGAAGCTGACGGTCGAAACCAGAACCTTGTCCACCTTGTAGGAATTGGTGTTGAAGGCCGCCGTCAGGTTGGTGGAGCCGATGTCCAGCCAGTCGGCGCGGTAGGAGGCCACCACGTCGAGGCCCTCGGTCGTGGAATCGATGGCGTTCTGGTAGAACTGGATGCGGTCGATCGAATCCGCGCCGACGATCCCGGCATCGACCATCGCCTGCTTGATCGCGCTCGTCACCACGATCTGCGAGCTGGTGTAGAGCTGGTCGTAGAGCTTGATGCGATAGGCATCGACCGTCAGCGTGAAGTTCGGCGCCGGGGTCAGCGTGAAGCCCACGGAGTAGTTCTTCGAGCGCTCGGGCTTCAGGGGATTGGCGCCCAGATACTGCGCCACCGCGTTCGAGGTCGGGTAGAGGCCGACGTTGAGCTGGACGCCGCCGACGGTCTGGATCGAGGTCTGCGTCATGTTGATCTGCCCGGCTGTGGGGGCGCGGAAGCCGGTGCCGATCGACCCGCGAAGGCCAAGCCAGTCAGTCAGGTTGTAGCGCGTCGCCGCCTTCCACACGAGCTTGCTGCCGAACATCCGGTAGTTCTCGAAGCGGGTGGCGAGGTCGAGGAACCAGCGGTCGGTGATGTCACTGGTGACTTCGCCGTAAAGCGACTTGTTGTTCGTCGTCCAGCGTCCGGAAGCGGCGGGCGAGATGCCGGTGATGCCGTTCGAGCCGGGCTGGAGCACGTTATACACCGGGTCGCTGGCGCTGGTGCAGTTGATGCCCTGGTTCGTCGGCGCATTGGCGGTCAGCGTACGCGCAGCAAGGCTGGCCTCGTTGGTGCAGAAGTTGAACGGGTCGGAAGTCGCCCAGGTGCCCGCGAGATAGGATTCCTCCTGGCCGGGGGCGATCTCGAAGCCCTCCCGCCGGTACTCGGCGCCGAAATTGAACACCAGCGGGCCATGGGTGAAGCCGGTCGGCAGGGTATAGACGAAGTCGGCGTTGAACGAGAGTTCGTCCGAGATGTAGCTGCTGGCATCGAAGCTGGTCGGCGATGTCGGCCCCATCGACGGGTTGACGGTGCCATCGATCGAATAGGCGATCTTGTCACGGCCGTAGCGGGCGCTGAGGTCGGCCGTCAGCGACTGGCCGCCGCCCATGTCGTAGTTGCTCTTCCAGCCGCCCGCGGCGCTCCAGTCGGTGACGACGCCGGAAAACGTCGGCGCCATGCCCAGCGGGTAATCGTCCTTGAAGCGGTAGATCGAACCGTCGGACAGGCGGATCGGATTGTCCAGCACCGCCTGCTTCGCGCCCGGCACGCGGTAAGTGGCGACGGCAGTGCCCTTGGACTTGGAGAAGTTGCCGAAGGCATAGAGCGAGGAATTGTCGGAAAGCTCGTAGCCCGAATTGACGAAGAAGCGCGCCGCCTTCTCCATCGGCTTGCCGCGCTTTTCGAGCGGCTTCGACAAGTCCAGCCCGGCCGCATCGACGGCGGCGGCGAAGGCCGGGTCGGTGTCGTAGGCGACGAAGGGATCCCACGCCGACGAGGTGAAAGTGCGGGCGCGCACCGTCGGGTCGTCGTGGTTGAGCTGCGCCGACAGGTTGATGAAGCCCCGGTCGGTCAGCTTCATGCCGATGTTGCCGGCGATCTGGATGCTCTTGCCGTCGCCTTCGTAGTACTGCCCGCCCTGCACCGACAGCGAGCCACCGTGGTCGGCGTCCTTGAGCTGGTAGTTGATGACGCCGGCGATCGCGTCGGAGCCGTACTGGGCGGCGGCACCGTCGCGCAGGACTTCGATGGACTTGAGCGCGATCGCTGGAATGACGGCCGAGTCCGCCGAATGCGAGGCATAGCCGCTGACCTGTACGCTGCCGGACTTGTGGCGGCGGTGGCCATCGACCAGCAGCAGCGTGGCATGGGCGGGCAGGCCGCGCAGACGCGGGGCGCGCACGAACGTGTCGGAAGTGGTATTGGCCGAGCGCGTGACCGAATAGGACGGGATCATCGCTTGAAGGATCTCGACGGTGTCGGTCTGCGCGCTGCGCTTGATCGTGTCCTCGCCGAAGACATCGACCGGCACGGCGGAATCGGTGACGGTGCGCGGACGACCGCGCAGTCCGCTGACGACGATGGCCTCGGCATCCGGTGCCGCCGTGGCATCGGATGCGGCTGGTGCTTCCTGCGCGACGGCCGGAACTGCGGTGATCAACGCAAGCACGGAACCGGCGGTCAGTCCCGCCGAGAGCTTTGTGAACTTCCTCATCCTGTGTAATCCCCCTTGAACGCGGAAAAATCCCCTCCGTCCCGGGTCGGCCCCACCGACTCTTCGTGTCGTTCTTCGTTGTTTTTTCGTCGTCGTTTGCAGGTGCCACCGACAGCAACGATCGTCCGATGGGGGCGCCCTCAAGTGTTGCCGTTTTCTTGCAGGGGGTCGGCATTTCCTGCCATTTAGAATGGCATTTCTATGGCGATGTTGCGGCGCGGCGCAGTTGCGGCATTTCGGGGACGACAAAGAGGAGATTTCCGCATTTCTGGCGAAATAGGCCCGGAAAAGCGCTGTTTATGAGCATCTTGCAACCAAGTGAATCCCGCCCGCGTATGAGCGCTCACGCGAGGCATGGGTAAGGGCGCGGGCAAGGCGCGGCCCATTTCACCGTCCGCGGGCAATTTCGGCAGAATGTTCTACCGCAATGGCAAAATTCGGTACGCACGGCGATTTTCCCGCTGTTAGCCTCCTCTTCGCCGAGGGAGCGGGGACAAGGCAGTCGCAGCAAGGGCGTCGGGAAGGATGGGCCGCAAAGCGGGCGTCCGGAACAGGACCAGACCCCGGCCATGCGCGCCCGCTCCCCCTCGTTTCGGGTGGATCAGCCCCGGCGATGCCGGACCAGCAAAAGGGCGTGAGGCACATGAGGGATCAGGACATTCGCGGCGAGGACCGGGATCTGGGCATGAACCGCCCGATCGACCGCCGCGACTTCATCCAGGGCGTGGCCGCCGCGACCGCGGGCGGGGCGATGCTGATGCACGGCGGTCCGGCCTTCGCCAAGGCTGCGGGAGACGGCGTGGCCGGAAGCGTGGCACGCGGCGTCAACGTCGATGGGCCGATCTCGGCCGCGAACTATCCGCCGCTGCGCACGGGGATGCGCGGCCATCACCCCGGCTCGTTCGAGAGCGCCCACGCCATGCGCGACGGCGAGCGCTTCGCCGCCGGCGAGGACACCGGCGAGATGTACGACCTTGTCGTGGTGGGTGGCGGCCTCAGCGGGCTATCGGCAGCGTGGTACTTTCGCGACCGCTTCGGCACTTCGGCGAAGATCCTCATCCTCGACAACCACGACGACTTCGGCGGTCATGCCAAGCGCAACGAATTCGTCGCCAACGGCAAGCTGCTGATCGCCAACGGTGGCTCGTCCTACATGGTCGCGCCATCGCACTGGACGAAGGATTCGATAGACCTCGTGCGCAAGCTGGGTATCGACAAGGGCGACCCGAGCGACCGCAGCGACGGCCAGCTCTACCGCACGATGGGGCTGCAGGAGGCGACCTACTTTCGCAAGGACGTCTACGGCAAGGCCGCGCTGGTGCGCGGCGGCACGCCGCTGGGCTTCGACGATGCCTGGCTGGCGGCCGCGCCGTTCCCGGCCAAGGTCAAGGAGGACCTCAGGCACTTCGTAGGCGGCAAGGTCGATTACATGGCCGGGATGACGAAGGAGCAGAAAGTCGCCGCGCTGCGCTCGATGAGCTACCGCGACTACATGCTCAACGTCGCCAGGGTTCATCCGGACGTGGTGCCGCTGATGGAGGGTATCTGGTGCCTGGGCTCCGACATGGGCTCGGCCTGGTTCGCCTTCTTCCGCATGAAGCCGGGCTTCGAGGGGCTGGGGCTGGAACGCCCGGCGCTGTCGCCCGAGGGCGAGGACCACCGCAAGGACGACTACACGCTTCCCGCCGGCAACAGCGACATCGCCCGCCTGCTGGTGCGCTCGCTGATTCCCGACGCGCTACCGCCCGGCACCTTCGCCGAAGTCGAGACCAAGCGCGTCGATTATGCCACGCTCGACCGCCCGGCCCAGCCGGTACGCATCCGTCTGAGCAGCATCGTCACCTCGGTCAAGCACCTCGGCGCCGAGGGCAGGCTGTTCGACCCGGACAACAGCGAGTGCGCGATCAGCTACATGAACGCTGGCAAGCTCAGCCGCGTGACGGCCAAGAACGTGGTTATGGCGGGCATGAACAACGTCGTGCCCTACATCATCCCGGAACTGCCCGAGGAGCAGAAGGCGGCGCTCCATTCGGCCGTGCGCGCGGTCAATCAGGCCACCAACGTACTGTTTCGCAACTGGGAGTCCTTCGCCGCCCTCAAGCTGCGCAGCGTCGCATTCCCCGGCACTTTCTACGGCCGCATGGGTATTGCCTCGCAGCGCTATCTCGGCGAACTGGTGCCGCCGCGCTCGCCGTCCGAGCCGATGGTCGTGGCGTTCAACACCGGGGCCAATTCGGGCGTGTGCTCGAACAGCACGATGCTGTCCGAATTGCTCGGCGGCTCCCCGCCCGAACCGGGCACATATGGCGACGACCAGTTCCGCATGGCCCGGGCCGGGCTGCTGGAAACCCCCTTCGCGCACTTCGAGCGCGCGGTGCGCAGCCAAGCGGCGGCGGCGCTGTCAGGCTCCGGTTTCGACCCGGCGCGCGACATCCTGGCGATCACCGTCAACCGCTGGGGCCACGGCTTCACCACCGGGCGCAACACCCTGTTCGAGCAGGACCGCGAGTTGAAGGTCTCGCCCACCGTCGCGGCCAGACAGCCGTTCGGGCGCATCACGATCGCCAATGCCGACGCGGGCGGCGTCTCCACCGCCGGGACCGCGATCGACGAGGCGTTCCGCGCCGTGCGCGAACTGGAACAGCGCCAGTTGGGCTTCTACGAAGTCATCTGACATAACAGGGACGACGGGCCGGGAGGCGCGCCGATCCGGCGGCGCCTCCCGGCCTGCATGTACAGGGGAATGCGCCATGCGGCACTGGAATCGGCGCAAGCCGATCGAACTCGATGCGCTCAAGGCGGAGCACCGGCTGGTGCCGACGCTCAGCTGGTGGCATCTCACGGCGCTGGGCGTCGGCGCGATCGTCGGGACCGGCATCTATACGCTCGTCGGCGTCGGCGCGAACCTTGCCGGGCCTTCGGTGATCCTCTCCTTCGCGGTCGCCGGTCTGGTCTGCGCCTGCGCGGCCTTGTGCTACGCCGAAGTCGCTACCGCGATCCCCGCCTCGGGCTCGGCCTATACTTATTCCTACGTCGTGATCGGCGAACTGATCGCGTGGATCATCGGCTGGAGTCTGATCCTCGAATATTCGCTGGTGGTGAGCGCGGTGGCGGTCGGCTGGTCGGGCTACGTCGCCGGGTTCCTCTCCGGTTTCGGCATCGACCTGCCGCTGGCGATCGCGGCGGGGCCGCATGCCGGGGGCGTGATCAACCTGCCCGCGGTCTTCATCGTCTTTGCGGTCGCCGGAATGCTCGCGCTCGGCACGAGGGAAAGCGCGACGCTCAACGCGGTCCTCGTCGTGGTCAAGATCGCCGCGCTGGTCCTGTTCGTCAGCGTTGCCCTGCCGCACTTCGACCTTGCGCGGTTCGAGCCGTTCATGCCCTACGGCTTCATCGCCCACGACGTTGAGGGCACGCAGCGCGGGGTCATGGCGGCCGCGGCGATCATCTTCTTCGCGTTCTACGGCTTCGACGCCATCTCCACCGCCGCCGAGGAGACCAGGAACCCGGGCCGCGACCTGCCGATCGGCATCGTCGGGTCGATGGTGATCTGCACGCTGATCTATGTCGGCGTGGCGGCGGCGGCGGTCGGCTCGATGTCCTACCTCGAATACGCCAACAGCGCCGAGCCGCTGGCTCTGATCCTGCGGCGGCTGGGGCAGGGCGGTGTCGCGGTGGTGATCGGCGCGGCGGCCGTGGTGGCGTTGCCGACCGTGATCCTCGCCTTCCTGTTCGGGCAAAGCCGCATCTTCTTCGTCATGGCGCGCGACGGCCTGCTGCCCCGCTCGCTGGCGAAAGTCAGCAAGCGCAGCGGCACGCCGGTCCGCATTACGATGGCGACGGCGGTGCTCGTCGCGGTGCTTGCGGGGCTGGTGCCGCTCGACGCCATCGCCGCGCTCGCCAATGCGGGCACTCTCGCGGCCTTCATCGCGGTGGCATCCTGCATGCTGCTGATGCGGCGCCGCGATCCGCAGGGTGAGCGCAAGTTCTCCACGCCGCTGCCCTGGGTGGTCGGCCCGCTGGCGATCCTGGGCTGCCTCTATCTGTTCTGGAGCCTGCCGACGCAGACGCGGCTGTTCTTCCTCGCATGGAACGTGGCGGGGCTGGCGATCTACGCCGCGCTCTCGCGCCGATCGCCGAAAGGCGCACCGTCAGCTTGACCCAAGGCGGTGCGTGCTCCCGCAAGTGCCGGTGAAATCGGCAGAACATGCGCCGGGCTCCATGTCACGATCTCTTTCGAGTTCCTCGCAGCCCGGAAAGGTCGCCATGACACGCACAGCCGCTTACGCCCTCGCCATGATGCTCGCAGCGGGGGCCGCCACCGCGCTCCCGCGAGTCGCCGTCGCCGCCGAGGGTCTGCCGCAGCACGACCCGCGCGAGATCGCGCCCGCCGCGCTGATCGGGTACTGGAAGGCGGACCTCGCCGCCTCGACCTACCCCGGCGCCAAGCCCGCCGCCGCTTACCGCAGCTTCGCCTTCACCGAGGACGGCAAGGTGCTAGTCTCGTTCGTCACCCGCTCGGCCGACGGCAAGACCACGTTCGGCCACTGGGCCGCACAGACCGACGGGACGCCCGCGATCGAGTATCACAGCAGCGGCGGCTCGCTGCCGTGGAACGTCGTCTCGTGGAAGCCGGACGCGCAGGGCCGTCTGGCGCTGACCGTCTCGCGGCAGGGCAAGCCGACGATCCTTGCCACCTATCAACTATCCGCGGACGGGCGGACGCTGACTTACAGCTACGACAAGACCACTATCGTCTATCGCCGCTGGACCCTGGTGGATTGAGCGTGGCGGGCGTGCGCACATTTTCGCTGTTCGCGGCACTGGCGGCGGGTTTCTTCGCTACCGCGGCCGAGGCCGACCAGCCGCAGGTGGCCAAGGGCCGGGCGGCCTTCGCTGCCTGTGCCGCCTGCCATGCGAATGCGCCGGGCGTGAAGAAGCTCGGCCCGTCGCTGTTCGGCGTTGTCGGGCGCAAGGCGGGCAGCGTGGCCGGGTCCAATCCCTCGCCGGCGCTTGCCGCGTCGGGCAAGACCTGGACACCCGACCAACTCGACGCCTTCATCGCCGCGCCGCGCAAGATCGTGCCCGGAAACCGGATGCCGTATCCGGGCATGACCAGTGCGGAACAGCGCAAGGCGCTGGTCGCCTATCTCGCGACGCTCAGGTAATGGAAACCGGGGAAGGGCCGGGAACAGAGAGGGAAGTTGGAGCGGGTGAAGGGAACGCGCCAGAAACGTATGTGGCTTCGAGCGGCGGTTTGACCCGAGAATTCCGCGCTTTTACGCAGATTCCCATCCACCAACTTAAAGGATGCGAGCGGAGTTGATCCGCTAGCTCGGCCATGCTTCATACCGGAAACGGGATTTCAGGGGGTATTGATGGCCGTTGCAAGTGGGATGCTGGTGGAGGCGAACGACATCGTCATCCACTTCGAAACCAACGATATGATCGATGCTGGCCTATTCGGTGGCCTGCTACTCGACATCGAGAAGTTGGCCAAGAGCGAGGACCTGTTTGGTCCAGAAGCGGAAGTCCGACTGGCGGAAATCCGCACAGGGAGCATCACGGCGCGGCTGAAGATTTTGGCTCCGAAGCTGGTAGAGGGAGCATTGAACGCAACGGTAACCGCTCTCACGGCGGCCTTGGTGACCCAACTCACAACCCCAGAAGCACCGGCGGCTCAGAAAGCGGCGCAGATCATCATTGATCAGAGCGTAACGCACATTGAGATTCGCAACTCCGAAGGAAGCATTTTCATCGATCGCGATAACCCAGCGGTGAAATCGCTCCTGCGCGAGAGGGAACTTAAACCCAACGGATTTACGCCAGAGGTGCTCGACGGCTTGTCAAGGCTCGTGAACCGGGATGCTCCGCGTCACATCGGTGGAGGTGTGCCATCGGTGCATCTTGACGACCTGCGCAAATTCGAGCCTGCAGTGCTTCGCTTTCCGCAGTTCATCCATCGTCCGTCGCGCGATTCAGCTAGGCTGTATCAAGCGAGGGGTGTTCTCCGAGCGCTCCCGAGCGGCGCGACCGTGTTCATAGACCAGTCCGACCTCACTACCAATGTCGATCTCCTTGACGCCGACTGGGACTTGCCGATGGATCGTCCGATAGACATATATTTCGAGGCCGACCCGAACCGACCGATTCTCGCCAAGGAACTCACAGTCGCACATGCTGAGGTGCTTTAACCGCGTCGCAAACGGTGGTTGGCCGAGCCAACAAGCTTCTCCGTGCTCACTTGCGCTCAACCGCAGCGGGGAAGCCCAAGGTCGCGGACGAGGAAGTATGCGATGAAGGCGGCGCCCCCTCCAACGATCGAAACAAACGCCGCAGTCATGGCGCGATCAAGCATCTTGCAGTTGTCGTCGAGCGCGTCGCGATTCTGCATGATCATCTCGTCGTAATGCAGCGCCTGACTGGCGAGGCTTTCGACTTCGCTCAGCCCGGACCGTAAATCTCCCTCCCACGCACACGGACGGTTACCGGCGAAATAGAAGTCGATCGGGCGAGCGGCCTTGATGGCGAGAGACAGGGACACGGCGAGGCCTGCGGCAGTGAGCAGCGCCACGTACCCCAAGAAGTGGGCTTCGTTCAGCATGACGGCGCCGGCTGCCCCAACTAGTGCGACAACGGCCGTCGCGAGAAATCCCGACAAGACCAAAGCTCGCTGATCAGCAGCGAGGCCGGTTTGAAGCTGGGCGGCTAAGAACATTTCCGCGTGCGCCAGAATTTGCTTTATCTGGTGCTCCGAAGCTTTGAGCAGGGGGGATTCGATGCTTTCACCAGACATGCCAGCTACTCCGAGGAGATTTCTGCCGGACAAGCCGCCGACGAGCAGGAAGGATAGTGGCGGCCAGCGCGATGTTGCAAACAATCAAAGGCAAGATCCCGGCGAACGCCCGAAACCGCCGCCGCCGAGACCGGAGCGGGATAAGCAGAATTGACGACCGCTTACCCAAGGTGGGGGCGACCCTACTTTGGGTGACGCTGCTCGTTGAATTTCTCGGTTTGACTGAGGCGCGCAGGAACTAAGATCCGGCGGATCGAGAGTTGGAGACAAAGCGGATCATTCGCCATGATTTATCGCACCGCTCAACCCACCCGGGATCCGCAGTTTGAACTAACTTCGTAGCGGCGCATTTGCTGGTGTGAGATTATTCCTCTTGCTTCGGTCAGAGAAAATTCACACGTAACCGTCATGGGTATGGGCATATGAGCATCTTCGTCGTCAGCATCGTCAATCCCTCTGGTTCGGCAGGCACCATTGCGAGTGCAGTCGAAGGATACGGAAAGCCGTTCTTGAAGGTCAGCGAAACGACTTATCTCGTAAGCTACGACGGCGCCGCTCGACAGCTTGCAGACGAGATAGGTGTGACGGGTGGCGAGCGCGGCACAGCGATAGTCAGCGAAGTCGCGTCCTATTGGGGGCGGGGAGATCCAGCTATCTGGACTTGGATGACGTCGCACTGGGGGAAGGGGTCGCGAAATGTCTAAAAGCTCTGCGTCTCCGCAGGAACCTCAGTCGGTACCGTCTACTGAGCCCGTTGAGATGTTTCAGATGACCAACATTCGGTGGGTTATCGAACAGACGGGTCGTCTCTCTGAGCGGACGGATAACCTTTCCAGCAAGATCGATGGTTTGTCAGGGAAGATCGACGGCTTCCCAGCCGCGCTTGAGAAATTTGCCGAAAAGCTGGACAACAGCGCCAAGGAGCGGGCCGGTGAATTTAAGGCCGACCTCAAGGAGCGCCATCTTGAATTGAAGTCGGAGTTTGAGAAAACGCGAGACAAGGTGATCGACCTCGAGAAGAAGGTGGACTTTGTTAAGGGGGCTGCTTGGTTTGGCGGCGGCGTCTTCGCGATCCTCCTGCTGGTCGTAGGCGTCCTTCTGAAGTTCCTTCTCGACAAGATTTGAAAGCACCGACCGCTCCCCTGCGTTCCGGCCAGTTCAGAGCAAAACGGCTACGCGCAGTTCACCACCGCGTCAGTTGCCTGCTTCCCGCCTGAGGTGGTCGCGGCCTTGATCGCCAGAACCGCCTCGCGCTCGATTGCCTCTGGCGGACCGCCTCGGCGTTCGAAGCCCGAAAGGCTTCCGATCTCCTCAGTCGAACATAGGTATCTGCGATGGTGGCGGCGTCACTTTATGCACCTCGGTCACACGATAGGAGGGCTTGCCCACAGCGAGGCCTTGGCCATCCAGTTGGGCTGTCTCAATCATTGAGACGTCAAGGATGCTGTTCGGCGGCGCAGCAACCTTATTCGCCTGAAATTCCGCAACCCAATCGGCTGCTGCATCCGCCATCTCGGCACTGATAGCGCGGCCATTCCATAGGAACCCCCACTGCGCCCCACCCTCATACTGCGCTGATTTGATCCTGACATCACCGCGTATGGTGGACGAGCTCTCGGTGGGAATGGCCGAGAGCGGCTGGCTCGGGAGGCCCTCGATCCCGCGAGCCTCATCGCTATCGACTTCGAAGACTTCCACGTCGTCATTCAAGAATGCCAACGTCTCATAACCCTCCTTCGAGAGGGGCTTCATCACCGCTTTTGCTTTCTCGACCGTCTTGGGGTCTTGGGCCAGCTGATATACCTCACGGCGCACGACGATTGTGTTGCCATTCCCCGTGACGACAACGTTGCCCGCGCCGTCAGCTTGAATAGACAGCGGAGTCGAGGCCTCTTTAGCGCCGCGAAGAAACTTCAATAGGCCAAACAGGCTCACGGTGCCGCCACTGATAATGCCGACCCATTGGGCTATGTCATACGCTGTTTTGACATGGTCCGTGCCGAGAAATGATTTCGCCTGGTCGAGAAATGACTGCACTAGGCTGACATCGATCATGAAGCACCGCTGCTCCACGTCCGCGTTGACCAGCACCTTGATACTGGCCTCGTTCCCATTGAATTTACGATTGGCGATCTGGATGACATCGGCCAGGGCCAGCAGCGCCGGCGCCAAATCCTGAACGTCCATTTCATGACCTGCGAGCGCAGGGCCGTCGTATCGGATCGTCGTGCGGACTTGCCTCGCCATATCACTGCTCATGTAGAATTTCCCCCGCCAAACGCCACCAAATAGTTCGATGGCAGAGCTTTGGCCAAGGGCAAGTTTTAGGAAATTGCACGATGCATGGCGCTGTGTAGCGGCGCCGCTTCCAAGAGTGACACTTCTAACTGTCACGAACTAGCGGATGGAGGCCTGACCCGAAAAACGCGGTTACACAGCGCTTACGGCGCGGAGGGGGCGTAGGTAGGACCCGCAAACATTCTCTGGCATGCCCCGCCCTTCGGCTGCCGCAGGTCGCACAGAGGCGATGTAAGGACGGGATAGCCACGGAGGCATCACAACACCCCAACGCGCTGAGAAGCCCGGTTCCGGCAACGCATGCCATTCCCGTTGAAATCGGGCGAATGGTGCGCCGCATCGTCCCGCTAGTCCTGTCACGCCGATCTGGGCCGAAGCCATGTCCCTTCCCTGCCCGGCGGCCCACCATGTCACAGCGACAGGAGTGTGACACCGGACCGTACCGCCGAGGCCATCTTCAGCATTGGCGGGCATCGCCGTGCCCACAACGTGAACGCACTCGACCGAAGATGTAGAGCTCCGATCCAGCTTTCCAGCCAGCTAACGCCTGCTACGCTGCGCCTACGCCTAGCCACCGTGGAGCCCTCATGACCAACCGACTCCCATTCGACCTGAACACCCCCGCACCATTGTCAGTGGCCCAACTCGCGGACCGATGGGGATGCAGCACGGCTCTTGTCAGGAAGCTGATCGACAAAGGAGAGGTGAAGGCCTTCCGCCTCGGCACGCTCATCCGCATCCCGGTTGCGGAGGTTGAGCGCTACGAAGGCAGGGCGGACGCCGAGGCGCCGATCACTGCCGTAGCTACCCAGGATGAGAGTGCATCGCCAGGCACCCTAACGCGACAGCGCATCATACCTCGAGCGAGACGCCGGCGGCCCGCTTTGCAAAGGCCTACTTCGTAACTGCCCTCGCTTGGATCACGCAAGCTGGCTTCGAGCGCACCGCCGTCTGTACCTCGCCCGTTCGAGTGGGTGGGCTGACGTCTGGTGCCATCGGCTCGGGACTGGCGGAACTGCGCGTAACCTAGCGCTGGGCCGCGTCCCCGACGATACGCCAAAGCTATATCAACGCTCGTCCTGGGTGGCGAACGACAGGCGCTCGGCGGGCCCAACCTTCTCGTCACCGGCGAACAGGGCATCCAGCCGCTCGCAAACCTCCTCGCGGAAACTGGCGCGTGGAATCGGCCGAGGCGCCGTCAGTGCGATCTCATCGGCTATCGCATGCTTCACGCGATCGATGGCGGCCTGGTCGAGTAGGCCAGCAGCATTGAGTTCCTTGCAGAGCTGGACCAGCCCGGCGGCGGTGGCCTGGGCGCGAAGGCCGACGTTCTTCAAGTCGTCGTGCATTCGGGCACGTTCGGTGGTCGACGTCATCTTCCTCTCCTCTCGCTATGTCATTGATGTAACGCGCGGGAGGGGAAGAGTTTGCAGCGTTGATGAGGGCATTCGCGCGGGAGGTGTGAAACCAAGCACTATGGCGATGGAGCTGCAGATCAGGTCGCTGATCTAATTGGTGTCCGTTGAGGTCTGCTTCACCCCAGGTGCGTCCGCTTCGGGCGCGGTACCGGGGAAGACACGGACGACGCCTACTCCTGATGGCGGCTCCGTAGCCGACTTCTGATCAAAGCGACATGGCAATTAAAAGCTCGACGCTCAAGGGTGGCCGTCGGGGCGGGCGCGGCGGTATCCTCCAACCGTCGCGCCCGCTTGACCGCCGACAGCAGCTGGTGGCTTTCAGCTATCGACCTAGTAGGCGCCTCCCCTGACGCCCGACAGGTTCACCATGGACCAACGCTAGGCGAATCATATGGGTAGTAATCGGGACGTTGCGGGGAGAAGGTTTACTCGTCCTCGGAACTGCTAGCCGGAGATTATGAGCAATTCCGTCAGTTTACGCGAAGCTCTGCCTCGACCATCACTGTCCAAATGTCTCGCACATCCTTCTCGTCCACAAAGTGCCCGCGCATTCCGCTCAGCAATTGCATCCCAACCTGCTCCATTTCCTCGGTGGGGGTCCGGATCGCTCCAAGTGCCGCGCGCGCCTGCGGCAGGAAGCTCTCCCACATCGGCCGCCCTTCGAACTGCGTGTTCTCGGGCAGGCCGTCGAGGCTGCACAGCGCGCGGGCGATGCGTTCGAGAACAGACTTCATGCAGCACCTATCTGCGAGAGGTAGAGGTCACGCGTCATCAAGTCCGCCAGCGCCCCGTCCGTTGTCTCGGGCAGAATAGACGCGCAGCTGGCTTCCTGAACCTCGGCGACGAGACGCTCGAGCATGACACTGACATCTGCATAAGGCTTCAGGCCTCGCTTGATTTCCAATAGCTCATCGGCATCTGGCCTCGGGAATGTGATGCTTCCTGTCCTGAGAAGCTCGATCGCCTGCCGGGCCACTCGCACGGCATGGCTCATCGCTTTCCAGTCGATGCCTTCGTTGGTCATAGCGGCACGGGCGCGCTCGCCATAGTTCTCCCATACCTTCGCATAGACCTTGCGCGCCTCTGCTATGGCGGCGGTGACTGGCATTTTCCGATCGCAGCAATCGATGTGCCACAGCTCTTCGCCGTTGGGGCTAGGAACGTTTACCCATTCGGCGTGCTCCTCGCCGGCAGCAAACGTCCTCAACTGTTCCGTCATGGTCGCCAGCTTGAGTGCGCCATGACCAATGGCCGTTTCGGCCTCCAACAAGTCCAACAACCGGCGGACCGCGCTCATGCGCGAGCCCTTGATGCCGTATTTGGCGGCTTGTCGAACGCAATATCCGACAAAGCCCTTGCACTGTCGGTTCAGAAGCTGGCGACCGACGCCTTGCACGTCGCTCCATAGCGGGTCAGCCTCGACGGGCGTCGGGGCGAACAGGATTTCCGTCGCCACGGTGTCACCTTTGGCAAGCATCCCGAAGAACTTCTGAAGGCTGTAGGACTGATCGTCGATCGCATCAGCGGCGTTCTTGTCCGTGCCCGCGATCTTGGACCGTACACCACGATCGAGAACGTCTTCGGCACGCTGGAGCACGATGGCTTCGCCGCTGGGGAGGTGGACACCCTTGTAGTCCCGGTCCGATGCCGGTGTCGATGTGCCGTAGAGGTGCGATCCGTGGGCGATCCGCACGAGTTGGGTCACCGGCTTCATGGTCGAAAATCGATAGTCGTCTTGGCGTCTTCGACGAGCGCCATGGCTTGGTCATATAGGGTGGTATCGCCAGCCCTCATAACAGCAAGGACGCGCAACTTCTCGCGCAGATAGACCCGGGCGAAGCCAGGATCTCCAGCAACTATGGACCGGGTATTACTGATGAAATCAGCGAGCTTGACGGTCTGTGCCCCGGGCGAAATCGTACCCAGGCGGGCCGCCTCTGCCGCTTTACGGGTCGCTCGATTACCTTCGTGGCATTGGTCCGTCAGTTCCATGACCAGAACGGCCACCTCTTCTCCGAATTCGCGCTCGATGTCCTCACGAGTGACAGGGGTGTCCTCGATCGTGTCGTGCAGTAGCGCAGCGGCAAGCATCTCGTCGGTGTGCGGAACGGTGCGCACGATCTCCATGACCTCGATGGGGTGATGGATATACGGCTCGCCGGTGTACTTGCGGACATGATTGATGCTCCCATGGGCATCGGTCGCGAAAGCCAGGGCCTTTGAGATCAGCGGGGAATAGGCAGAAGACATGGTGCCACTGTCGCTGAACGATGTGCTTCTGTCGAGCCGTCCGGTATAGGTGGAAATGCTCTGCGTACGGCCCACAGCCGCATTCATTTCGCTCTCGCTGCCGCCTGCTGCCGCGCCAGCTTTCCCGCTTTCCACATGTCATAGGCGCTGGGTTTTTCGGGCTCTGTGCGCTGCATCGCTGCAACAGCCGTCACTCGAATTGTGCCGTCGGGCGTCACCTCGAACGATCCGACCTCAATCCCGAATTCGCGGGCTGTTTGCAGATACTCGCGCAGGCGGGCTTGGGTGACGTAGTGGCGGACGCGCGGCTTGGCTTCGGTGCTCATGGCGCGGGCCGATCGCACCACGCTGTTGCACCGACATGTCAGGCACGAAAAAGGGACAGTCGGCCTGAAGACTCCGACTGCCCCTTGCCGACGGCGCTGACGCGTCGGCCCCGACCTGGCGGGGACATGACTACCCCGCCCGGATCTCGTTACGGCTTGTAGAAGCGAGGCTCCTGCACTGCCGGTTCATGCGTACCCCGCATGGCTGCGACGAGACCGGCCACTGCATGCGGATCGTGAAGTTGCACCGTCTTCGGCGTTCCGCCCATGTATGCGGGCCCCTTCTCGCGAAGGGCTTCAACGAGCTCAAGGATTTCCGCAGGAACCTCCATCGTATTACCGGTCTGTACCAAACCGCCCGGGCCACGAACAGCTGCGGCGGCCTCTCCGACGACGCTCAGGCCAGGTGCATTGCTGTTGGTCGCACGGCCGATGGCGCTCAAGGCGGCAAAGCATCGCAGGATTTCCTCCCCCGCTGCCCGGGCCCTTTCGGTATATGCCGCGCAAAGCGGCTTGAGTTCGTCCAGCGTGCGGCGCGCAGCTTTGCGCCGGGTATCCTGTCGACCGTTCTGCAGTGAAGTCTGGCGGCGCGTGAGTTCCGACATGCCTTCCGACAGAGCGTCCCGTTCGTGCTCTAGCCCGCTAAGATCATGCTTCCGGGATGCGGCATCGGAGGGGGCGACGCCAGCAAGCAGAGCGTCAGCGACGGCCATACCGTCGTTTACGTCAATGGTTGGCCGTCCAGCGTAATTCGTATCCCCCCTCAACTCACGAATGAGCCGCAAGATTTCTTCGCGGCGCGCGCGAGCGGTCTGCAAACTCAGCTCGATCTGTGCGAGCTGGTGATCGGTCGTCGCGATCTGCTCGTTTTCAGGCGCATAGTCGAGCGCTGCAATCCGGCGCTTGGCTTCGTAAAGTGCGGTATCGATGCTCATGCGTAGGCCCTCCGGCTGGCTTCTCTCTTCGCGTTGACCCGGTCCCACACCGCGTCGGCAGCAGCGCGTCCCACCGCGGGCCCAGTCTTCGGCGCCTGTGCCGGGGCTTCGGTGGCCGCGCGTCCGTAAGCACGGTCCCACACCGCGTCACTGGCAGCCTGGCGCGCGGGCTGGACATTGGCGGCAGGGGCAGCGGAATTGCGCGCGGCCATTCGTGCGTGGGCCCGGTCCCAGACCGCATCCGACGCATCGCGCTTGGTCTTAACGCGGATATCCGCATCGGTCGGCATGCTCGGCAGGTTCGCCAGAATCTGCGCGGTGGTGTAGTTTTCCTTCGCGTCAAGCAGCGCCTTCGCGGTGAGCTGGCGGCCCCTTGCGGCAATCGAGCCCATCACGGCATTGTAACGCTCGTTGCGCCGCGCCCGCGCCATCTCAGCCTGCGACATGGCCGGTGCTTTGGGTGCTCGGGCCGCCGGCCGGGCCGGGGTGGTCACCTTCGGCTGATGCCCGGCCGCTTCTGGCTTCGCGCTGCTCGCCCCGGGAAGTGGCGCACTGAGACGCGCCTGGAAGTTGTCGAAACGACGCGGCGCGCCGGCGGCGAGCGGGAGCCCGGTGCGCGGGTCGGTCCCATTCTTCTCGCGGTGAGCCGCTAGTCTTGAACTCGTGGTCATGGATCGTTCCTTTCGTGGTCAGAAGCTGTTGGAGAAGGCGATGCGCGCGGCGGCGGTGCTCGACGCGCTGCTGCCGGACGCGATCTGGTTGAGCAGGCCGATCATCGTGCCGAAGTTGAGGTTGGCGGCATCGAGCTTGTTGGCCAGGGTATCGGTCTGGCTGGTGATCGCCGACTTCACCGCCCCGGTGCTGTCGAACGGGCTGTCGCGGTTCTCGTTGATGCTGACCACGTTGGTCTCGGCATCGATGCGGGTTTTCGTCAGATCGATCACCTCGTTGAGGCGGTCGAAGTATTCCTGCTGCGAGCCGTAGAGGTCGCGTTCGATGCCGAGCAGGGTCTGGGCCGCATCGGTGTAATCGTCGTAAGCCGTGGAATCCCCGGCCCTGACCCGAGCCGCGAGGCTGTCGTAAGTGCTGAGCGCCGCCGTTCGCCGGTCGCGCAGTGACAAGCCGTTGTCGCCGGTGGTCAGGTCGTCCATGAGCCCCTGCAGGCTGCCGAGCACGCTGTCCTTGAAGCTGTCGATCGCCTCGGCCTGCTTGATGCCGTAAAGCTCCTGCAGGTCCGCCATCTCCTGCGCGCTGGCCCCCGCCGTCTTGGCGATTTCGATGTACCGCTCGAACTCGTCGTCGAGATCGTCCATCGCCGCGCCGAGTGGGTCCTTGTACTTGCGCAGCTCCTTGAAGACGTTCTCCCAATCGAGCGCATCGGTAAGTGCCGCTTCGAGATCCTTGCCCGCCTTGAGGATATTGAGGGTGGAGGCCCGCATCCCCTTGAGCGCGCCGTCTTCGATGGCATTTTTGACCGCATAGGCAATGGCCGCCTCGGCATCGTCGCCGAAGCTGATGGCCCCGTTCTTGAGCTTGAGCGAGGTGCCGTTCGGGTTGACGCGGTATTCGTCGCCGCGCGTGCCGATCGTCACCATGAAGTTCCCGATCTCACCGCCGAGCTTGTCCACGATCCCATTGAGGTTTTCGAGCACGCTGCCGCCGAGGCCGGTGGCGGTGGCGTAGTTGCCCTTGTCCTTGCCGCCGACGACGCCGTCGTTGTTGCCGGTCAGCACGACGCCTGCGGTGCGATTGGTCTTGAACAAGCCGCCAAGGATACCGCCCGCGATGGAGCCGATGATATCCCCGCCCGGGATGCCGGTCAGTCCTCCGATGGCGCCGCCGATCTGCGCGCCCGTCGAGCTGGTCTTGAGGCCCAAGCCCTTCATGATGCCAGCCGCCATGCTGCCGGTGGCCGCGCCGTCCAACCCCATCCCGAGCCTGCCGGAGAGCCCGCCCGTCGATCCGCCAAAGATACCGGTCTGGTCTACCACGCCCTTGAGCCCGCCAAGGATGCCGCCAGCCGTGCCGCCCGCGAGGCTGCCGCCGATCGCTCCCGTGATCGTCCCGCCGAGCATCTGCCCGAACTCGGTACCGAACAGCTTGTTCATCGATGCCTGGAACGGCTCGACCATGGCCCCGGCGGTCTTCATCGCCATCTCGACGATGGACGGCTTCGCGATCGTCACTTCAGGCTTTTCGTCGGTCTTCTCGCCACCGCGCTTTCCGGTGACCGCGATCTCGTTGCCGTCGATCAGGCTCGGGTCGCCCGTCTCACTGCCAGCCGCCGCGATGCGCTTCGCCGCGCCTTCAACAGCTGTGGCGAGGTCTTCGAGCTTCGCGCCCGCCGTATCGACGCTGTCGGTTAGGCGGCTGGTCGCCTTGCCGAGCGGGGTACGCTGGCGAAGCTGGTCTTCGATTTCCTTGAATGCATCGCCGAAGAGCTGATCCGCCAGCCGAGCGCCGTGGAGATCCTTGAGCGACTGCTTGATGTCGCCGAACAGGTCCGTCTTGCGACCAGAAAGGAGGTCGGTGAGGCCGGTGCGCGCGGTCTGGATCACGTTGAGCTGAGCATCGAACAGTGCCTTCTGTCGCTCCGCCTCGCGCGTGCGCTGCGCCTCCTGCTCCGCCAGCTCGGCCGCCTCGCGCTTCATCTGCGGGTATTTGGCGAGGAGCTGTTCGAAAGCTGCGGCCTCCTCTTTCCGGCCTGCGGTGATGAGCGCCTGCACCTTGGCGCGGAGCTGTTCCTCGCTGCCCAGCTTGTCCTCGATCGACCACACGTTCTGCAGCGCGGCGGCTTCGGTGTCGTGGCCTTGGGCGATGAGGCCCTGGACCTGAAGGCGTCGCTCGCTGGCCTTGCGCATGTCTTCGAGCGGCCGGAGCAGGGCGCTCTCGACGACCGACTTCGCTTCGACAGCATCCTTTCGCGCCTGCTGAAACGCTTCGGCAAGATTCTTCGCCAGCCCCTTCTTCGCGAGCTTGCGGTCCATGTCCGCGATGATGTCGTCCAGCGCGCGCGCCGCCTGCGCGGCCTGATCGATCAGCTTGGGCGATTCGTCGAAGCGCTCATTGATCCGCGCCACCGTCTCGGCAGCGGCCTCGCCTGCCTTGCGCAGTTGCTCGGCCTCGCGCGCCGCCTTCTCCGCGCTGTGGTCCTTCTTCGGCTTGCTGTCGCGGCGCAGGTCCTTGGCGAGCGTGCCGCTGTCGAGGCTTTCGTCGATCAGCTTGGCGGTGCGCTCCTTGAACTCGGCCGATACCTCATCGATCAGCGCCTGTTGGAACTCCTGCTTCGTGACAGCCAGCCCGGTGAAGTTGAGCTTTTCCGACCGGCGCAGCGCGTCCTCTCGTGTGATCTTGCCGGTCTTCGACATGTCGAGCAGCGCGGCGGCCTGACCGGCGTTCATGGCCGCGAGACCGTTCCCGGCGTAGTTGCCCAGCGCCAGGTTGGTGGCCATGTCGCCGAAGCCGATGCCGGAGAGCATGCCGTTGCCGAAGCCGCGCACCTTCTCGGCGCTGGCGAGCTGCGCCGAAGCCTCCGCGCGCAGGTTCATGGCGGTCAGGCGGGCATTCATCACCAGCAGCTCGTTCTGGTGCTGGATTCGCCCGCTGGTCAGGTCGAACATTCCGCCGAGCACGCTCTGTGCATCGGAGAGGCCGGAGGAGCCGATCTCGGCGGCCTTCGCGGCATCGGCGGTTTCGAACAGCCGCATGATGAGCGGGCCGGCAAGTGCCGTGGTGGCGAAGAACGCGGCGCCGAGCGGACCGGACATGACGGTCGCAACCGCGCCTATCCTGCCGCCGAGCCCGGCCATCGCGTATGCGGCCTGACTGCCCTGCTGCGTGAAGATAGTCAGCGCGGAGGTGCCCATCTGCGCCTGGATCACCGTGTCCTGCATCTGCGCGCCGAGGTTCATCATCGCGGCTCGGTGCGCGCCAGCCGATCGCACGCCGTTGTCGTTGGCGCCGGTCACAAGCCGGGTCGCGCTGGCTGACTGGTTCAGCTCGCGCTGCAGTTGATCCATCGCCGCAGCATGATCTCGGGCGGCAGCAGCGGCGGCGTGCTCCTCCATCGCAACAGCTTCGGCTGCGGCGACTGTCTGCCGGGCGGCCTGGGAATAGTCTTTCTCGGCGTCGGCCGCCTGACGGGTCGCGTTTGCGATCTCACGCGCCGCGACTGCCCGCGCTTCCTGAGCTTCGGCGGCGCGGTGCAACTCGGGGACGCCGAGGTCCAGCGAACCGCTGGCGTTGCGAGGCATGGAGAGCGCAGAGGAAATGTACTTGTTGAGCTCTTGGTATGCTGAATTGAACTGCTGTTCCGCTTCTTGCGCAGCCCCTTGAAACGCCTTGCTCAGTTCGGTCCGGGTAATGCGAGCGGTGTTCGTCGCATTGGTTTGTATGGTTGTCAGCGATCCGCCGACGGCCCGGCTCATGGCTGCGCCCGCGTTGCCGACGTCGTCGGCCATGCGCTCGAAGACGCCGTTCTCCTCGTAGCGCATCTGAATGTAGGCGGGCAGTTGGGTCGGAGTGTTACCAGGCATGTTCAATTCCTTCCGAGGTCGTCGAGCCCGTCGTCCAGTTCGCCGGGTTGCATGGGGCGGGAGCCGCCGCGCTGTTGCCGGCGACGGGGCGTGAACGGCGATTGGTCGGCCGAGCGGTTCGAGCCATCCGTGCCGCGCGGTGCCGGTGTGCTGACGAACACCTGCCAAGTCGGCTCTTCGGCATCCCGGTCGAGGAAGGCGACGACGCTCGCCTTGCCCAACCAGCCGCTGAGGTATCGGGTGCCCTTGGCGCTGGTGCGCTCGCGCAGCTCGAGCAGGAGAACGCGATCACCGTTCATCGCTGTGCCCTCCGACACGCACACCAGGCTTGCGGTGGGCCTTACAGCGACGCAGCTCTGGCCAGCGGCTCGGCGCGGTCGACTGCAGGAATTCTTCGCCGCACGTCGCGCATTGGGCGCTCCAGTTGGTCAGCGTCACCATTTCGCCATCCAGTCTGCGATACGGCTCGGAGCTGACAGCGTCGAAGCGTTGACCGTTCGCATCGATGGCGAAACCTACCGGTACGGACCCAACCGGCGTGATCGTGTTAGCGCGACGGTTCATCGTCGTCTCCTTCGCCAACTTGTACGGGGGGCGGGGACCCCACAGGGCCCGCCCCGTACAGTACGTTAGTACTAGGGGTGTGTGAGGGCGCGCGTCGGCGCGGGGTCAGCGCGGGGTCGGCGCACCCTGTCGGCGCGGGGTCAGCGCGGAGGTCAGCGCACCCCGAGAGCGCACCGTCAGCGCACTTGCGGCGGATGCCGACCCGGTCCTTTCGGCCCGTCCGACAGACCACCCCGACCTCGATTTCGCCAGTCCGGAACAACCTCTCCATCGCTGCCTCAAGGTGCTGTTTCTTGTACCCCTTCGCCTCCGGCATCGCAGCGAACTCCTTCGGCGCGTACGTGCGTGATGCCTGGCTTTCCGAGACCGGACGCTCCTGATCGTTCCGGACGTCGAGGCAGCGCAGGAACGCAGCGTTCTCACCGTTGGCGGCAATCACCAGATTCAGTTCTGCGCTGACGTCGCGCGGAAGGTCTTCGTCGCGGACGAAAGCCCATTCACGCCAGCGGAAGCGGAGCGCCTCTCCTGCTTGGACGTAATTCGGTTTGCCGAGCGTGATGGTGCGAAGGTCGGGATCGTCCTCTGCGTCTTGCGGTCGCTCCATCGTGGCCTGCGATCGCACCGCGTTAAGCCAGGCCGTGCTGCCGCTGTAACTGTCACCCGCCTTGTTGGGATGGGCCAGCAGAAGGATTGCGGCGCCGGTCTCGCCAGCGAGCCGGTTGAGGAGGTTCACGAAGGCCGTGACCTGGCCTCTATCGTTCTCGTTGCCGGGAAAGAGGTGGGCGACGTTGTCGAGACAGACGAGCCGGGCCCGGGTCGATCGCATCATGGCGGCGATGCGGCTGTATAGCGGCGCGGGCGTCATCGCGCCGCTGGCGTCGAACGTCGCCAGAGAGTTGTCGAGCTGACCGCGAAGGCTGGTGACGTGCAACTGTCCGGCGAGATCGGCCATGGAGACCCCCAGCGACCTGCATATCTTGGCCTGCCGCCAATGCAGCTGTTCCGCATCGTCCTCGCATGTGAGGTAGATTGCCGGGGCTTGGATAAGGTCGAGACCCAGAGCCAGCCGACCCGCAGCAAGTGCTGTCGCGAACTGCTGGGCCATGAGGGATTTACCGACGGCACCAGCGCCGGTGAACAGCGTGACCTCGCCCGCAGGCGCGATGCGCGGAATAATGAATTGCTTGGGCTCCGGCTCAATCTCGGCGAGAGCGGTGAAGTCGAGACATGGCAGTTCGCGCCCACCGCCCGCCAACCCGGAGGGCGGCGAGATCTCAATGATCGGCGCGGCCAAATCGATGCAGCGCGCCTTCTCCGCTTCGAGCCAGGCGAGGCGGCGACGTCGAATCGCGAGTTCGCGGATCTGTTCAGCGAGGTCACGGGGAGCGAGCAAGCCCTGCCCGTCGCCGGTCAGGCGCGCTAGGTAGCGCTGCCCTCCCAGAGCCATAAGGCCTTCGTCATGAGCAAAGTGCGGGTTCAGCGTTACGGGCGTGACTTTCAGGCCCTGTGCGATGAGTTCGTTTGCCCTCGCGAACAGCCGCCCATGGGTCGGTTCATAGAAGTCATCAGGCGTGAGGATTTCGGCAGCGATTCGGGCGATGCCGTTCTCCATCAGCATCGCGCCGATCAACGCGGCCTCCGCCTCGACATTCGAGGGCGGACCTTTGGGGAAATGGGCGATCGCGCTGCTCACTCGGCGCTGTCCACCCGCTCGGTAAGGTCGACCAGCAACAAGCCGAGATCATCGGCTCGGTCCGCCGCATAAGCGATCGCGACACCGCGACTGGTGAACCAGCGTCGTTTCGGGCGTCGTCCATTGCCCAGCCACATCGTCACGCTCAGCAGGTGCTCGTGCGCGATCTCGTGCCGATCAATGATGATGCCTTTGACGCTACGGTCTCGCGCGATTTCAGGGAGAGCGACCTCAGCCACGGCGAGCCCTCCCGAAATTCGGACGCTTCCAGCCTGGAGGGTCGAGCACCAGCCCCATCGTTCCGCCGTGGCGGACGATGTATTCCCGCTGGGCCGCCGCCAGTTCGTCAGCCGACGCTCCGCGGCGCAGTTCGCTGAGCGGCTCCCACCCATCGATCGGCGGTTGCCAGACTTGGAATGTGAAGCCGACGGAGTCGCGCATCACCAAAGACAGCGGCAACGACATGAAGCGCTTGGAGCTTTCAGCCATGGAGACCTCCCAGCGCGAGCGGCGCGATCATCGCGGCGGTCTCGATGGCGAGACCGTATCGGCCTGCGATAACTTGCGCCTGGAAGCCGGTGAGGGTAGCCTCAGCTCGTTGAGAACGTGCAAGAGACGTGCGAGCCCCGGCGCCGGTACGAACGGTGTCCGGGGCTTTTCCATGCCGGGCCATCTCAGGCGGCGTCCTGGCCAGCAATGAGCTGATGAAGGTCATCGACCAGCACCAGTGTTTTGGCGCCGACCCTGCGCAGCGGAAGTTCGCCTCTGCGCGCGCATTTGTAGAGGCTGCCTCGGCTAAGGCCGGTGATCCGCGATGCTTCCCGAATACCGACGGAAATGATCCGCGCACCGGCGTCGCTATGGTTGGGGCTTTGCATGTTGCTTGAGCTCCATGTGCTCGACTGTGAACTGGCGTGAACAATGCACCGGGAAAAAATCCCCGCGAAAATGATTGTGGGGATTTACGGCGGATGGTCCGTTTTCCGCAGTCTTCCGCGGCCTGCGCGCTGTTTCACCTCGCGCCACCGAGCCTCGAACAGGGATTTCTTTCCGGCCCGCTTTCCGAAGGTTTTTCGGTACGCGGCCCACGCCTCTTTGCTGTTTTCGGTGCGGCACTCCGCGCGGATCCAGGCTTCGACTTCCCAGCCGTATGCGGTGCCGACGTCGGCCTGACGCTCGAGGTCCCAGATGATCGAGTCGACCGAGACGCGATCGAAGTGAACCGACGACCACGTCTCTTGGAGGTGGGGCGCGTCATCCGGGGCAAGGACCCAAGTGAACTGCCCGGCGTCCCAGCCGATCGAGCACTCCAGCTCGGGCTTGTCAGCGGCTTGGAAGACGCGCCACACCCGGTCGGGAACATGCGCTCGCTCGATACCGCGCCCGGTCTCGTTGCCGCTGTAGACTGAGCCGAAGCCGGTCGCGATCAGGCCGCGCCACCGGCAGTACCAGGCGACGGCGTTCGACAGCTGAGTCTCGGCGACGCCAACAGCGATCAGGCGTTCGCGCAACTCGCGTGTTGAGGTCCAGTCGGGACGGCGGTGATGCGTGCCGCGGGGCTGTGCTTGATCACGATCTGCCCGTGCATCGCTGGCAGGTTCCGCGCCTGTGGCGAGGTGTCCGGGATTACGATTACTCGGCGGCACCGCAGTTACTCCGAGGCGGCAGCGACCGGCAGCACGATGACATCAAAGAAGTCGTTCGGTTGAACCCTCCCGCCTGTCACGGCAGCAATCTTGGCCATCATCTCGCCAGAGGGGATGCGGCCATGTTTCGTATAGCGCTGAACCGTGCGGGCATTTTTTGCCCCGATCAAGCGAGCGAAAGCCGAAAGCGAAGTTTTCGTTTCGGTGAGGTAGTCCGTTAAAGTCATGACAACTTTATTAGCCTATTGGCTATCAAAGTCAAAACGTCAAAGAGGCAGAATCGTGCTAGCCATCGGACGTCCGTTCTCACTGCTCAGTAGGAGTCACAGTTGTCCGATTCGCCCGAACAGAATCTCGGGGGCCGCGTCCGCAGCCTGCGGCAAAGCCGGGGTTGGACGCAGACGCAGTTGGCCGAAGAAGCTAGCTACGACCTTGGACGTCCCCTCCACTTCACAACAGTTGCGAAGATCGAACGAGGCGAGAGGAAGCCGTCCGGCGAGATTCTCATCGCCCTTTCTCGAGCGCTCGCCACGACGCCGGAAAATCTATCCGGCGGTCAGGCTGAGACCATCAATCACATGAACATCCCAGTGATTAATCTTGGGGAAATGGCGCAATGGAAAGCCAAGATTGATAGCCCTCAGGCATTCATACTTACGCCCATTCACTCGGGCAGTGCATTTGCGGTCGAAGTTCATTTTAGCCTTCTTAGCCTAGATGAACGTCAGGATACGTTTGTGGTTGTAGACGGCGGCGACACAGAGCTTGTTGATCGAGCAATCTACGCGATCATCGATCGCGAGGGCCTGCCCAACTTCAAGCGCTACCTTGATGGGCCGCCGCGATTTGCGGATCCCATTCAGACCTCGGCGAGCGATGCTCCTGTACCGATTGGCCGAGAGCCATTCACGGTAATCGGGCGTTTGGTTTGGCAAATGTCAAAGCTTTGACCGCCGCTCGCAACCGATATTAGCCAATCGCCTTTTTTCGCCTTGACGTAAATTTAGCCATCTGGCTATTATCTGCGCATCACCTGATCGCCTCCGGGCCGAAGACGGTGATGCGGGCGGATGTCGCGCCGTGTCTGATTTCGATCTGACCAGCCTCCGGCATCCTCCTGCACTTCCATATGCAGGAGGCCTTCATGAGGCACGAGAACAACTTCGGAGAGGTGCGCCTCCTCGACGGCGAGGGATTGCGTCTTCAGCTCGCGATCACTGACCCGCAAGAGGCGTGTGAATGCGCGACGGCATGGATCGGCGAGGCCGACCAGGTCCTCGAAACGGTCAGGGGTATGGTGCAGAGCACCGTCCTCGAGCAGGCCGGGAAAGTGAAGACCCCGGGCGGAGCGATGATCCACGATGCGGGATCAACCGCCCTGGCACTGCTGACGCTTGCGAGCCGCGAACTCGCACTGGCAAGCTCGGTCGTCAACGGCCTCTACCCTATCCTTCAGGCCCCGCACGAACCTGCGCCGCCCCTGCGCCGCGCCGTCGCCGATCTCCGCGAGATGGCATGGGGCCGTGCCCTGGGTGAGTACACCGCTGCCAACGCGGCCGACGCCCGGAACGACGATGGACCGGACGGCGTGTACACCGAACAGGCGCCGGCGAAGTTCGCCACCATGCTCGCGACGCCAGCTCCCACGATCGACGCCTTCCATGCGAAGTTCGAGATCGTCATCCAAGATCTACTGCTCGATGCCACCGCCGAGGATCACGCGCGGCTACATGCGCTCTCCACTGACTTCCAAGCGCTGATGCAGCGCCGGAACCGCGACGAAGCGGAGGCGGCCTGACATGCGTAACCCCTTCTTCATCCTGCCGGTCCTGTCGCTGGCGCTGCTCGGTGCAGGCGTCGTGAAGGCCGCATTCCCCGCAACATGGGGGCCAGCCGAACCGACGTATCAGATCGTCGTCGATTACCGCGGAACCGTCGCGGTGCTCGACCACGGCCTGACCGAGTTCGATTGCCGCGCCGAGCTGCCCTACGGCGACCCGCGCAAAGCGTTCACCTTTACCTGCGAACGGGAGGGCTGAACCATGGCGATGCGTCAACCCGATGTGATCAACGTCTACCGCTATTGGACTGCATGGGTGGGTAGCCGCAGTCATGGCTACAGCGTCGGCGTGGTGCAGCACGCTGAACGCCATCTCGCGTTGCGAGCGGCGCGCGCCAAGTGGCCAGAGAAGCGCATCATCTTCGTGACGGAGGGCTGAGCGATGGTCCGATGCTATCTCCCCATCCCGAAGGCGCGTCCGGCCGCCCAGCAGGCTTCCGTTCCGACGCCGCCGCTCATCGCCGATCCCGGCTCCCGGACCGCTGATGAGCTGATCTCCTACTTCGCCCAGCAGCTCCAGTCGCGCGAGCCAGCAAACGACGCGGCCATCATCGTGGCGTTCGAACGGCGGGCTCGGGCCTACCGCGCGCTCAACGCGCTTCCCGAAAATGACACGCTGCGCCCGACGGACGAGCAGGCCGACCTCAATTGGATCGTCGGTGAGCAGGAGCGCATCATCCTCGGCGGTGTCGCGACCACGCCCGAGGCGATCGCGGCGAAGGTATGGGTCGCAACTTACATGGCCGCCAGCGCGCCGCCCGACGACGTCGATGGTGTCGCGCTGGAACACGCTTTGACCGACGGCGACCTCGATACGCTCACCGGCATGGCAGACCACCTCGACGAACCTATGCTTTTCGCCCTGTCCGCCCTCACATCCCTCAAGATCATGGAGGCCGCGCGATGAATGCCATCTCCCATGCCGACTTCGAGCGCCTAAGCACTTACCAGATCAACGGCACCAGCCCATTCCAGTGTGAGGCCGAAGACCTCGCCCGGACCAGCCTCGAAGAGGCCCACGCGCTTCTGCTCGTGCTCGGCAACGTGCTCACCGAGGTCGATCAGGAAGATCTGACCATCCACACACAGCATATCGGCCGTGCCGTCGAAGGCGTCCGTACCCTTGTCTCCCTCGCCGCCTGGGCGAGCGAATGCGAACGGAAGGGGCGCTGACCATGGCGACCATCCACTTCTTTCCGCAGCAGGCGGACGCGAGCATCGCCCACCAGCTTCTCGGCCGCCACACCCGCACTGAGATCGAGAACGCGATCGAGATCCTGATCGACAGCCTCGATGCGATCGATGGCGACGCAGATGCCGAAGACACCGACGTTGACCGCTGCGAGGCGGGCGATGACGGCTGCGGGCGGGTCTACCTCCGCGGTAACTGGCACTACGGTTCCGACGACGAGGAAGGCGAACACGAGAGCTGGGAACAGCCCGTCACCCTCAATCCGGGAGGTCACTAACATGGCGACCAAACCACAGCAGTCCGAGTTCGAAGCTCGTGATCGCGAAGCGTCGATCCTCGACTACCTCGACATGCTTTTGCGCAACCTCTGGAGCGACCTTGAAGCCGCGGGCGGAGTGAACGTCGATCCGAAGACGCCGGGCGGCGTCGCTGGCGCCGACTTGCATCGCGGCCTTTCCCTCGCCCAGGAATTGCTCGCCGAACTCACCGCTTTGGCTGATCGGCCGCGCCGCAAGATCGCAGGGGATCCTGACGCCTGACCCCACTCCCGCCGGGTCCGCACGGCGGGAGGTCAGCAGCGGCGGGGCTCTCTCCCCTCCGCAACGGCGCCGCCGCTACTGGCCGACAAACTCGAGACGCCGATGAGACCGGTTGAAACCCAACCACCAAGACCTCGCCGCCTGACGTCCACCGTGGGGGCAAGCGCCGCGCTTGCGTCGCCGGACCGCCTCGATGATCTGGACCCTGCAGTGATTGAACTGGTGAAGGCCCTTGCGCGCGCCGCAGTGTCCAAGGAAATTAGACGCCTGCGCCGGAGAGATTCGGAAGCCTACTCTGGCGTCGCCGTCCCCACTCTCATCGATTGCCCCTGACCTATGCGGACCCTCATCTACGCGCGATATTCGAGCCAGCTTCAGAACAGCCGCTCAATCGACCAGCAGGTCGAGGCATGCCGAGGCCGCGCCCAGCAAGAGGGCTGGACGGTCGTTGACGTGTTCATGGACTATGCGATCAGCGGCGGCGCCGGCACCAGCGAGGCGCAGCGACCTGGGCTGGCCGCGATGCTATCGCGAATAGAAGATGGCGACATCGAGCAGGTCCTGATCGACACGACCAGCCGCATCGCGCGCAACCAGGGCGACAGCCATCATATCCGCGACCGTCTCAATTACTGGGGTGTCCGCCTCTACTCGCTCGGCGACGGGGAAGTCGATCGCATCAAGGGCGCGATCAAGGGCCTGATGGATGAGCAGCAGCGCGTCGAGCTGCGCCATAACATCAAGCGCGGACAGCGGGACACCGTTGCACAGGGGCGCTCTCCTGCCGGGATCGCTTACGGTTACCGCACCGCCAATCGGATTGACCCGAACGGGCGCCCGGTACGCGGCCTGCGAGAGGTTGACGAGGAGCAAGCCGAGATCGTGCGCCGGATCTTCCGGGAGTACGCGGCAGGCGTCAGTCCGATCGGCATCGCCCAGCGCCTCAACGCCGAGGGCATACCCGGCCCCCGCGGCGATCGTTGGCGCGCTACGACGATTCGGCCAGACAAGACGCGCGGCAATGGCATGCTTCAGAACCAGCTTTACGTCGGGAAAATCATCCACAACCGGACGTCGAAGGTGCTGGAACCGGTGACCCGAAAGGTCCGGATCAAGCCGAACCCGCCAGAGCAATGGAACATCGAAGACGTTCCGCATCTGCGAATCCTCGATGATGAGCTTTGGGAGAAGGTGCAGGAGGGCTTGAGGTGGCGCGCTGGTTCGTCGCCTCGTTCGGCCAAGCGGCCCAAGCATATGCTTTCAGGTCTGGGGGTGTGCGGCGTCTGCGGAAGCCCATGGACGATCAAGACCGGCGTCTACTGGGGCTGCTCTTCGCGGCGAGAAGGCAGCAACTGCACCAACGGCCGGACAGTTTCGTCGAAGCGGTATGAAGAGCGCGTGCTCGATGGCCTTCAACGCCATATGCTCGACCCTCGCCTCGTGGCGATCTGGGTGAAGGAATTCCACGAGGAGCGGACCCGGCGAACCGCCGAGATGAAGAAGGAGCGTGCCCAGCTGGAGCGCAAGCTCGCGACCGCGACCGCGAAGGTCGAGCGGCTGGTGGCGGCCATTGCCGGTGGTGCTGGGGAGTTTCAGGAGATCCGCGACGCGATGGTCAAGGCCAGGTCGGATCGGGACAGCGCAGCCGCGCAGCTCGCGGAGATGGAGGCCCTTCCGGTGATCACGCTGCACCCGGCGATCGCGGACGATTATCGCCGACAGGTTGAGGAGTTGGCGGCGGCGATCAGCGACCCCGACTCGCGCGACAATGCCATCCCCGCGATGCGCCAGCTCATCGACCGTGTGGTACTGAACCCTGCAAAGGTGGGGCGTGGCGTGGATATCGAGGTCGAAGGCAGACTCAGCGCCATCATCGCGCTTGCGAGCGGAAACCCGGTCACGTCGCAACTTACTGTGAAGGTGGAGCGGGTGAAGGGAATCGAACCCTCGTATTCAGCTTGGGAAGCTGCTGCTCTACCATTGAGCTACACCCGCAAACCGGCGGGATTCCGTCAGTTCGGTTGATCGGCTGGTTCCGGTTTTACAACTAGTCCGTTCAACCGTTTCGCCCCTGCCACAAGCCGCTCGGTCCGGTCAACATAATGATGCCGAATACGTTTGACCGGAACCGGTCGAAGGGCCGCCTCTTCACCCAGAGGGCCGAGTGCCAGACGGTTATGATAGACGCGATCTATCTCAAGGCCCGCCGTACGGCTTGCGGCCTTCGGCTATAAGGGGGAGTTGGGCGCCTGATCGGACGGGCCAAGGGGGCATGAACATCAAGTTTCACGCCCTTACCGATGCCAATGATCGCTCCTTGAGCTTTCTCATCATGGCCTGCCCGACCACTTGCCGAAGCCTTTACGAAGGTGGGCTTACGGGACTCGAACTACCGCATATATGTAGCCCATTTTCGTTATTAATCGGGCATCGTCCTGAAATATACCCCCATTTATACCCCACAAGACTGAGGATCGGTGCGAACGCAGGCGAACTTTAGTCCCTACCTCTAACCCAACTTGAACAGTGCTTTCGGAAAAGGCATTTTTATTCAATGATATGCGCGCGCCGACGCAGGTGTTACCACTACATTTTCGGGATCGGTTGAGCTTGCAAAAGCTCAGGTTTCCGGCG
>NZ_BAAILP010000013.1:0-8785 GCF_054589055.1 Novosphingobium sp. 11B
CCGGACTTGATCCGGGACCGGTGGCTGTCTTTAGGCTAGCGCCATCGCCAAGGCGTCCCGCCGATGGCAAGGCTGTTCACGGCCAGCGGTCCCGGATCAAGTCCGGGACGACGTTTTATTGCCCGCCCCGCTGCGCGCTCTGCAATTGCGCTGCGCACTGCGCCTTCCTCTGATCCCGCGCCGCTGACAGCGACTGCGCCGCCTGCGAAGGCAGCGCGCAGTCCTGCGCCGGGCGGATCGGGTGCTTGGCGAGGCAGCCGCTGCGGGTGCTGAACAGGTCGTCGGCGCAGTCGTCGAAGGCGGCCTGGTCGGCGTCGTGCATCGCCTGGCACGCCTGCGTCCAGCGCTGACGATAGGCACTTTCGGAGGAATCGGTGCACTGTCCGTAGGCTGCCTGCGCCTCCTGTTCACGCCGGGCGCGTTCGGCCAGCGCGCGCGATTGCTCGGCGGCCCTGGACTGCTTCTCCGCCATCGCGAGCGTCTGCTGGTGGATGTCCTGCGCGGGCAGGTAGATGCCATAGTAATACCCCACGCCCGCCCCGCCCATCAGGGCGCCGAGTGCGAGGCACAGCTTCAGGATCGGGTCGGCGTGCTTAAGCATGGCTCTTTTCGCGCGCCACTTCGCGCCAGCCGATGTCGCGGCGGGTGAAGCCGGTGGGGAAATCGATCGCGTCGACGGCGGCATAGGCCTTGGCCTGCGCCTCGGTCACGCTGCCCGCGCGGGCGGTGACGGCCAGCACGCGCCCGCCGCTGGCGACCAGTTCGCCGTCCTTCAGCGCGGTGCCCGCGTGGAAGACTTTGGCGCCCTCCGCCTCGGCCTCGGCCACGTTGCGGATCGCGCCGCCCTTGGCCGGGGTGCCGGGGTAGCCGTCGGCGGCCATCACCACCGTCAGCGCGACGTCGTCCGAGAAGCGCGGCGGCTCGATCGCGGCAAGGCGGTTCTCGGCGCAGGCGTGCAGCAGTTCGACGAGGTCCGATTCGAGCCGCATCATGATGACCTGGCATTCCGGGTCGCCGAAGCGGCAGTTGTACTCGATCAGCTGCGGGCCCTTGGCGGTCAGCATCAGGCCGAGGAACAGCACGCCGGAATAGGGCATGCCCTCGTTGGCGAGGGTGCGCACGGTCGGCGCGATGATCTTCGTCATCGCCTCGGCCTGCAGTTCCGGAGTGAGCACCTTGGCCGGGCTGTAGGCGCCCATGCCGCCGGTGTTGGGGCCGGTATCGCCGTCGCCGACGCGCTTGTGGTCCTGCGCCGAGGCGAAGGGGACGATGGTGGAGCCGTCGGTCAGCGCGAAGAAGCTGGCTTCCTCGCCTTCGAGGAATTCCTCGATCACCGCTTCCGCGCCTGCTTCACCGAAGCGCCCGGCGAAGATGTCGCGCACGGCCGCTTCTGCCTCGTCCATGGTCATCGCCACGGTGACGCCCTTGCCCGCTGCAAGGCCATCGGCCTTGATGACGACGGGGGCGCCGAACTTCGCCAGCGCGGCCATCGCCGTCGCCTCGCTGGAGACGCGCTCGTAGCCGCCGGTCGGGATGTTCGCGCGGGCGCACAGGTCCTTGGTGAACCCCTTGGAGCCTTCGAGCTGCGCCGCTGCCTTGCTGGGGCCGAACACCGCGAAGCCCTCACCCCGCAGCGAGTCGGCAAGGCCGTCCACCAGCGGCGCCTCGGGGCCGATGACGACGAGGCCGATCACGTTCGCCTCGCAGAAGGCCAGCACGGCGGCGTGGTCGGTCGCGTCGAGGTCGATGCACGTCGCGAGGCTCGAAATGCCGGGGTTGCCGGGGGCGGCCCACAGGGTATCGCAGCGCGGGGATTGCGCCAGCTTCCAGGCCAGCGCATGTTCGCGGCCGCCCGAGCCCAGTAGCAGGATGTTCATTTCCCGTGCCTTCCGATCAATTCTACGACGATGATTACAATGACGGTCGTTCGGGGGGGCTGGTAGCGAAGGAGTCGGCCGGGGACAACGCCGCGCCGCTCTCGATCAGCGAGATTTCGAATCTCCTCAAGCGCACGGTGGAGGACCGCTTCGGCTTCGTGCGCCTGCGCGGCGAACTGTCGGGCGTGAAACGCGCGGCCTCAGGCCACCTCTACTGCGCGCTCAAGGACGACAAGGCGGTGATCGACGGGGTGATGTGGAAAGGCGGCGCCCAGCGCCTCGCCTTCCGCCCCGAGGACGGCGTCGAGGTCATCGCCACCGGCAAGCTGACGACCTATCCCGGCCGCTCGAAGTACCAGATCGTCATAGAGACGATGGAGATCGCAGGCGAAGGCGCGCTGCTGGCGCTGCTCGAAAAGCTGCGCGCCCGCCTCGCCGCCGAGGGCCTGTTCGCGCCCGAGCGCAAGCGGCCGCTGCCCTATCTGCCGCAAGTGATCGGCGTCGTCACCTCGCCCACCGGCGCGGTGATCCGCGACATCCTCCACCGCCTCGCCGATCGCTTCCCCAGCCGGGTGCTGGTCTGGCCGGTGCTGGTGCAGGGCGAGGGCGCGGCGGCGCAAGTGGCGAACGCCGTGCGCGGCTTCTCGGCCATCCAGCCCGGCGGTCCGGTTCCCCGCCCCGACCTCGTGATCGTCGCGCGCGGCGGTGGTTCGATCGAGGACTTGTGGAGCTTCAACGAGGAGATCGTCGTGCGCGCCGTCGCCGATTCGACGATCCCCGTGATCTCGGCGGTCGGGCACGAGACCGACACCACCTTGTGCGACCATGCTGCCGACCGCCGCGCACCGACGCCCACCGCTGCAGCGGAAATGGCGGTGCCGGTGCGTGCCGAACTGGTGAACCAGATCGACGAGATGGGCTTGCGGATGCGCCGCTGCGCGCTGCGTCCGGTTACGCTGGGGCGCGAACGGTTGGACGCGCGCGTCCAGCGCCTGCCCAAGCCCGAGGCGATCCTCGCCGCCAAGGCGCAAAAACTGGACGAACTCTCCGAGCGTCTGCGCCGGGGCCTGCAGGACCGCGCCGCCGCCAAGGGCCGCGCCTTGCAACAGGTCGCGGGCCGTCTGTCGCTGCCGCTGCTGCGCCACCGCGTGCAGGTCTGTGACGAGCGGCTGACGCGCATCGGCCTGACCCCGCGCCTGCTCGAACGGCGCTGGATGCTGGCGCGCGATGCGCTGGCGCCGGTGAATCGCGTGTTGCCGCAACTCGACCCACGCCTGCCGCTGCAGCGCGGTTACGCGCTGGTGAAGTCCTCTTCGGGCGCCGCGCTGACCACACGCGAAGCGGCGCTGCGCGAGGGCAGTCTGGTGATAGAGTTCCGCGACGGCGAACTGCCGGTCACCACGCGAGAGGGCACCGAGGCCGTCACGCCGCGGCCAGCACCGGCCAAGCCCGCGCGACAGTCTTCAAGCCCGCCACGACAGGGCGATTTGTTCTGAGGCGGCGGCTCTGCTAGGATCAGGCCCATGTTGATGTCTTCCGCAGACCGCCCCGCCAAGCTCGCTTACGGCCCGAACGGCTTTCGCGTGCTCAGCCCGGGCCACTACGTCACGTGCGCCGTAACCGGCGAGCAGATTTCGCTCGAAACCCTCCGTTACTGGAGCGTCGAGCGCCAGGAAGCCTACGCGACCGCCGAGATCGCGACGAAACGTCTCCTCGGACAGGTCTGAGCCCGCCACCATGACGCGCCGCGTGAAGGGGCTCGTATCGCTGGCGGTGATCGCGGCCGCTGCGGCCGTGTCGCTGCCGCTTGTGGCCCTGCGCGCCGCGCAACCCGTCGCCCCGGTGGCCCCGGCCGCACCGCCGCGACCCGTGACGCTCCCTTTCGTTGGCGAGTTGACGCAAGGCGGCTGGCTGCGCGGGACTTTGCCCGGTGGAGTGCGCTCGCTCTCGCTGGATGGCAATCCAGTGAAGGTGGCGCCTGATGGCGGATGGTTCGTCGCCTTCGACCGCGATGCCGGGGCGCAGGCGGTGCTGCGCATATCCTATTCCAACGGCACGCTCGGTGAGCAGCGTCTCTCCGTCACGCCGCGCGCGTGGCAGATCGAGAACGTCGATATCCCCCGCAAGCCCGGCGGCCCGTCCGAGGCGTTCATGGCGCTGCGTCGCCCCGAGCTTGCGCGGATCGAGGCGGCGCGCATCCTTACGACCGATGCGCAAGGCTGGCGGCAACGCTTCGTCTGGCCGATCAAGGCGCGCATTTCCGGCCGTTTCGGCTCGCAGCGCATCTATCGCGGTGAGCCGGGAGCGTACCATTCCGGGCTGGACCTCGCACCCGGCGGCAGCGGCGCTACCTTCGTCGCTCCGGCCGATGGCGTGGTCATCCTCGCGGCGGAGAAACCCTTCACGCTGGAAGGCAACCTGCTGATGCTGGACCACGGCATGGGCCTCAACAGCGCATTCCTGCACTGCTCGCAAATCCTTGTGAAAGAAGGCGAGCACGTGCGGCAGGGCCAGGTCATCGGCCGAATCGGCATGACCGGACGGGCCACCGGGCCGCACCTGCACTGGTCGATCAAGTGGAATGACGCGCGGCTCGATCCGCTGCTTTTCCTTCCCGCCAACTGACTTTGCGCCAAGCGGGGTTGCCAATCGGGCAAGGCTCCCTATTCAGCGCTTGTGCGCCGCAGCATTGCTCTTCTCCTCGTCGTTTCACCGCTGCTCTGGATCACGTGGGGGCGGTCGCCTCGCCACGAGTCGCCCAAGGACCTGCCGGTCATCGATGCCGTCGTGCCGGAAGACCTGCCCGATCGACGAAAGCTGGCCGAGTATCTTGGACCGTTCAAGTTGGAGGGGGCGTGGCAGATCAAGTCGAGGCACACGATGGTGTTCGGCTATTCTGCGCTGGTCCCGGAGCCCGACGGCAGACTGACGGCGTTCAATGATTCGGGCGATATCCTGCGCTTTGCGCCTCCCGGCGTTCCCGGCCTGCCACCACGGCCCAATTGGATCCGTTTTGAACGCAAGGCGGCGACCAAGGCCGCTCGCGACGTCGAGTCGGCGACGCGCGATCCCGCTTCGGGCGGTTACTGGCTGGGTCTTGAGGGCCGGAACTCGATTGTGAAGGTAGACGGCAAGTTCAGGGCGACCGGGGAAGTCACGCCCCGGGCCATGAGCGGCTGGGGCGTCAATACCGGCCCCGAAGCGCTGGCGCGGCTGTCGGACGGCCGCTTCGTGACGATACGCGAGGTTACACCTTCCTGGCGCGAATCGCGTCTGCACGACGCGCTGATATTCTCGGGCGACCCCATCAGCCATCCGCACCCCCAGCGGTTCCGCTTCGACGGCCCGGACAATTTTTCGGTCGTGGACATGGCGGTATTGCCTGACGGGCGCGCGTTGATCCTGATGCGGCGTCTGCTTTGGCCGATGCCCATGCGATTTGTCGGGCGGATCGTCATTGCCGATACCGCACGGATCAGGCCGGGCAACGTCTGGCACTCGGCGCCATTGGCCTCGCTCGCCTCTGTCCTGCCGGTCGATAATTTCGAGGCGATTGCGGCGGTGCCGCGGGCGGATGGACGAATCACCGTATGGCTGATGTCGGACGACAACGCGATGCGGGTGCTCCAGCGTACCCTGCTGTGGAAGCTCTCGGTCGATCCGAAGCTGTTGCCCTGGCCTAAATAGGGGGCGAGTTCATACGCGAAAAAGCGCGCGAAGCAGAGCTTCGCACGCTTTTTTCAAAACCCGTATTCCCGATGCGCTCCCCCGTCAGGAGGAGCAGGCAATCAGGCGGCCTGGGTCTTCTTGAGGTCGCGCTTCACCTTGGCGGCGCGCGGCGACAGCTTGGCGTCCGAGGTCTTCAGCAGCCAGTTGTCGAGGCCGCCGTTGTGCTCGACCGAACGCAGGCCGTGCGTCGAGACGCGGAACTTGAAGCTGCGGTCCAGACCTTCCGACATCAGGGTGACGTTCTGGAGGTTGGGCAGGAAGACGCGCTTGGTCTTGTTGTTCGCGTGGCTGACGTTGCAGCCAACCTGGCGGCCCTTGCCAGTCAGTTCGCAGATGCGGGACATAGTCTTTCTCGCTCGAAAATTGCTTGCCGTTAAGTACGGGAAGGCGCGCCCTTACCGATTCCCCCACCCAAGGTCAAGTTGCACACAGGTTTTTGAAGGGCTAGCGCGGACGAATGACTCGCTGGCCTCTTCCCGAACCCATGGCGCTTGCCCTGCAGGAGGCGCAGGCCGCCGCCGATTCCGGCGAAGTGCCCATCGGCGCGGTGATCGTCAAGGATGGCCGTGTAATCGCCACCGGCCGCAACGCCCCGCGCGAACGCCACGACCCTACCAGCCACGCCGAGATCGAGGCGATTCGCGCGGCTGCCCGGCTTCTCGGTAACGAACGGCTGGAGGGTTGCGAGCTGTGGGTGACGCTGGAGCCTTGCGCGATGTGCGCAGGCGCCATTGCCCATGCGCGAATCGGGCGGGTCTATTACGCGGCCTCCGATCCCAAGGGCGGCGCGGTGGAGCATGGCGCGCGGGTCTTCGAACATCCGCAGTGCCTGCACCGGCCCGAGGTCTATGCGGGGATCGGCGAGGCGCAGGCGGCGCAAATGCTGCGCGGGTTCTTCCAGGCCAAACGATAACGTCGTCCGGGACGACGATTATAACCCGCGCCAGATCTTCAGCGGTGTCGAATCGCTCGGGCCAAACTGGCGCGCCTCGCACCGCGCAGGGCGGAAGTCCTTGCCGTAGCAAAGCTGAACCTCGCGCAGCCATCCGGTGCGACTGATCTGGATGCCCACGGCCTCGCGCGGCCAGCCCCGATTCGCCGCGACGAATTCCTCGCGCAGATCGCCCACCGTGAGGTCGCGCTTGCGGGAAAGGCGATCGGCGTCGGGCCAGTGGATCGAGCGCCACAGGATCGCACTGACGCGGAAATACTTCTGCGGGCTGGCGACCATGCAACTGCCGTGCTTGGCCCACTCATGCGCGAGCAGGCCGGGCGAGGGCGTCATGCACAGGTTCTCGCGCAGTACCTGCGGCGAGGGCACGGTCTGCGCGCCGCACCACTGCGGCGAGGGGCCACGCGCCGCTTCGGGCCACAGGCCATGCAGGATGAAGCCGAAGCGGCCACTGGCGCGGTTGCACTGCATCGAGCGGGTATCGCCGCTGGTCTTGCAGTAGTCGGGGGACCAACTGGCGGACAGCGTGTAGCCCGCGATCGCCGTGCGCCGTACCGGGCCGTCGGGTGTCAGCGGCCTTACCGGCGCGATCTGGCGCGGGACCGAGCATTGATAGGCTTGCGCCCTTGCCGGATTAGGCAGGGTCGCAGCCACGCCAAGCACGAAGCGGGCGATCCACCTCACTCGAAAACCGTTGGATCGATGGTACCGAGCCGCCCACCGCTATGTAGCCATTGCGCCACGTCGCGGCGCAACAGGATGGTGATGCTGCCGAGGCTGAGAACGAATGTAATGCCCACCAACGTGCCATAGACCGGCCCGTATTTAAGCGCTACATCATAAGCGGGCTTAAGCTGCAGCAGTGAGAGCGCCACCAGCCCGATATAGAGCCAGCGTGCCAGATTTCCGGCGCAGATCGCAATCCGCCACCAGAACAGAGAATTGGATGCGATCGTCAGCACCGCAGCGACAAACCACCCTGCGGCGGCTTGACCCTGCGCTATGGCATCGGCGCGGAAGCGTCCCGAGAACAACAGAAGTGCCAAAACGTTCAATGTGACGCCCGCAAGCACCAACCATCCGAACAGGTGCATCACCTTTGGGCGGTTGCGAAGGCGCTCTGATGGTTGGCGCCCGCGCATTACAGCGGCGTGAAGTCCAGCCCGATGTCGGCGGCCGGAGCGCTCTGCGTCAGGCGGCCCACCGATACATACGTGACGCCGCTGGCGGCGATGGCGCCGATGGTCTTGAGGTTGACGCCGCCCGAAGCCTCGGTCGGCACCCGGCCCGCTACCACCGCGACGGCCTCGCGCAGCACGTCCGGTTTCATGTTGTCGAGCAGCAGGTGATGGGCGCCCGCCGCGATGGCCGGTTCGATCTGGTCGAGGTGATCGACCTCGCAGATGATCTGCGCCACGCCCGCCGCCTTCGCCCGGGCCACCGCCGGGCCGACACCGCCGGCGACAAGGACGTGATTGTCCTTGATCATCGCCGCGTCCCACAGGCCCATGCGGTGGTTCTGCGCGCCGCCCATGCGGGTTGCGTACTTCTCCAAATGGCGCAGGCCGGGGATCGTCTTGCGGGTGTCGAGCAGGGTCGCGTGCCCGGCCATGGCGTCCACGTACTCGCGGGTCATCGTGGCGATGCCCGACAGGTGCTGCACGGTGTTGAGGGCGCTGCGCTCCCCCGTCAGCATGGCGCGGGCATTGCCGGTCAGGCGCATCAGCTGCGTTCCGGGAGCGACCTGCGCGCCTTCCTCGATGAGTATCTCGATCTCCATCGCCGGGTCGAGCTGGCGGAAGAACGCCGCCGCGATCGGCAGGCCCGCGACGGTGATCGGATCGCGCGAATCCATAACGCCGGAGAACCTCGCGTCGGCGTCGATCACGCTTTCCGAAGTGACGTCACGGCCGCCGCCGGGAAGACCTTCGCCAAGGTCTTCGGCCAAAGTGGCGGTGACGAATGCGGTGAGGTCGAAAGCCGGAAGCGAGAACTGGGTCATGGCCGGGTTATTTGCGCTTTATCTGCGGGTTGTCGAGTGAAGAAAAGGGCGAAGTCCTGGGGCCATTGCCCCAGACCCCGGAACTGTCGTCGTCGCGCGTGCAGCAGCGTTTGGGGTGATGGATGGGCGATCATATAGCCTGCGGCGCCTCCAACTCATTTCGTCATTGCGAGCGTAGCGAAGCAATCCAGAGCAGTTGAAGGCCGCCCTGGATTGCTTCGCTAC
>NZ_BAAILP010000014.1:0-44378 GCF_054589055.1 Novosphingobium sp. 11B
GCAGGCTGGGACCGCTTTCGTCATATCGCGAGGTCTCGGCAAGGCTGCGGCGAAACTACACCGGCCCGTCGATAGGGCGCTTCATGGCCATAGCGGTCCCAGCCTTCGCTGGGATGACGGTAAATGTATCCTCCCCGTTGCGAAGCAATGGGGAGGGGGGCCGCCGACGCAGTCGGTGGTGGAGGGGAAAAGCCCCCTCCGTCAGTCGCTCCACGACCGCCATCTCCCCATTGCTTTGCGACAGGGAGGATGCTTAAGCCGAAGCGGGTAGCCGTTCGCGCCAGCTTTCCGGCGCCAGCGTCAGCAGGGCGCGGCGCAGCGGGGTCCAGAACACCGACAACGCGAGCAGCACCGCACCGACGAACAGCGTGGAGATCGCCAGGTTCATCTCGATCGTACCGGCATTGCGCAGCAGGCCGTTCAATGCCGCCAGCACGTAGATCAGCGCCGACACCAGCAGAGCCCGCCGGTCCACCAGCAGCGCGACCAGCGCAAACGCCACATAGGTGACGAGCACCCCTGCGGCATGGCCCGGAGTCACGTCGTCGCCGTTCAGCACGCCCAGCCAGTAGAACAGCGAATGCGCGATCAGCGGCGCGGCGAGCAGGTGGAGCCAGAACGCGATGTCCGCGCGCTGGGTCCGCCGAGCCCGGTCGGACAAGTCCCAGCGCATGGCGAAGGCGAAGACCGCCAGCCCGCACAGGAAGGCGGCGGGCGCGAGGACCGGGTTGGCCGCCAATGCCTGCCCGGTGGCCCAGGCGATCGCCGAAAGCAGGAGCAGCACGACGGCGCCGGTTCCGGCCGCAATCGTGATCGCCACGTGGAAACGCAGCCAGTGGAGCAGCGCCCCGACCCCGGCCGCTACGGCGGCGCTCAGCATGATGGCTGCGTCCTGCCAGGGATAGCGCTCCATCCGGTGCCAGACGTGCCGCTCGCCATTGAACTCGTAATAGACCGGCACCCGATGCTCGGGCAGGGCCTCCGCGACGAGCGCTCCGGCAAAAAGCCCGAGGCCGACGACGAACGAGGCGAGCACGATGATCGAGGGCAGGGCCATGCGGCGCTTGCGCGTGAAGATCTCGGCCATGAGCCAGTTGGCGATGGCGACGAGCAGGCCGGCCATCCACCAGCGCTGATCGTTGGCGCCCGCCGCGTAAACGCCGGAGAAGATCACCAGCAGGCAGGCGATGCCCACGAAGATGTCGTTGAAACTGGTGACGAGGCGAATGTTTTCCTCGTCCGCCATCGGCACCACGCGTGTCGTAGCCACATGGGCGCGCAAGGCGTCCGCCGCCTCGGCGCTGATGGCTCCGGCACTGACGGCGGATTGCAGATCGTCTTCGGAATACAAGGCGTTCCCCTTAAGCGGCTGCGAAGCTGCCCGCGTGGGCAGGCACCGTCAATCGCAATTGCCTCCGCTTGTTAAGGCGCCCGCATCAGCATCGACAACGCATGATGTGCCTGGTCCATGCCGGTCTCGAACGGATGGTCGCCTGACCGGTCGGCGATGCGCGGCCATGCGGCGGCGACGTCCTCAGCGCTGCGGGCGGCTTCCGGGAGGAGTACGCCATCGTTCATGGTGATCCATGCGCCCTGAAACACGCCGCCACCGGCCGCGAGGATGGTGTCGGTTGGCGCCTCGGGAGAGACAAGGAACACGGCGGCGGGCACGACATTACCGGGCTCGAACGCCTTGTAGGCTTCCTCGGGGAAGATGTCGGCGGTCATGCGGGTGCCGGCGGTCGGCACAATGGTATTGACGCGGATGCCGTACTTCGCGCCTTCCAGCCGGAGCGTTCGGGCGAGGCCGAGCACGCCCGCCTTGGCCGCGCCGTAATTCGCCTGTCCGAAATTGCCGCCAAGCCCGGTCGAGGACGTGGTCATCAAGACGCGGCCGTAGGTCTGCTCGCGCATCGTCTCCCATACAGCCTTCGTCGCGAAGGCGCTGCCGAGGAGGTGGACACGCACGACCAACTCGAAATCGGCGGGGTCCATCTTGGCGAACGTGCGGTCGCGCAGGATGCCGGCGTTGTTGATTAGGACATGGATGCCGCCCCAGGCTTCCTTCGCGCGGGCGGCCATCGCTTCCATCTGCGCGTAGTCGGAGACGTCGCCGCCATCGGCCATGGCCTCACCGCCGATCTCGCGGATTTCCTCGACGACCTGCAGCGCCGCGTCGGACTGGCCCGATCCGTCCCGCGCCGCGCCAAGGTCGTTGACCATGACTTTGGCCCCGCGCCGTGCCAGTTCGAGCGCATAGGCGCGGCCGAGCCCGGTGCCTGCTCCGGTAACTATGGCGACCTGATCGGTGAAGGAAATGGATGCTGCGCTGCTCATCGCCGAGTGATGGCAGGTCGTAGCGGCCCATTCAACGGCGCGTTCAACCTTGCCCCGGCGGCTGCGAAGGGTCATAGGCGCATCCAACGAATCTGCCCGCTATCCTGCGAAAGGCCCGCCAGATGAAAGTCCGCGTCCACGTCAGCCTCAAGCCCGGTGTCCTCGACCCTCAGGGTCGCGCGATCCACCACTCGCTGGAGGGCCTCGGCTTTTCCGGCGTCAACGACGTGCGCGCCGGCCGCCTGTTCGAGCTGGACGTTGCCGAGAGCGTCACCGACGAGGCGATCGACGACATGTGCCGCAAGCTCCTCGCCAACATGGTGATCGAGAACTACCGCATCGAGAAGGTGGCCGCCTGATGGCCTTCACCTCCGCCGTCATCACCTTCCCGGGCTCGAACTGCGACCGCGACATGGCGACGGCGCTGGAGAAGGTTTCTGGCACCGCGCCTCACCGTGTCTGGCACGGCGACAGCGAACTGCCCGAGGGTCTGGACTTCATCGCCGTTCCGGGCGGCTTCTCCTACGGCGACTATCTGCGCTGCGGCGCGATCGCCTCGCGTTCGCCGATCATGCAGGCGGTGATCGCGGCGGCGGACAAGGGCGTGCCGGTGCTCGGCGTGTGCAACGGCTTCCAGGTGCTGACCGAAAGCGGGTTGCTGCCGGGCGCGCTGCTGCGCAATGCCGGGCTGAACTTCGTGTGCCGTGAAGTCGGGCTCGAGGTCGTGAACGCGCAGTCGCTGTTCACCAATGCCTACGAAGCGGGGCAGGTCGTGCGCATTCCGGTGGCGCATCATGACGGCAACTACTTCGCCGACGATGAGACGCTGAACCGCCTCGAGGGCGAGGGCCGCGTTGCCTTCCGCTATGCCGAGGAGGTCAACGGATCGGCGCGTTCGATCGCGGGCGTGCTCAATGATGCGGGCAACGTGCTGGGCATGATGCCCCACCCTGAGCGCGCGATCGAGACCACGCATGGCGGTACGGACGGGCGCGGCCTGTTCGAAAGCGCGATTCGCGGGCTGGTCGGCGCCTGAACCTGCCTTAGGGTAGCGTTAGGTGCCGTTGAGTGCCGTGAGGTGCACTCATGCGGCGACCTCTCGGGTTTCGCCGCCAAGCCATTGACGCACAACGAGATACCGCCCGTGCAGGGCGCCTCGATCGTGCACGCCGAAGCCGAGGAGGGTGCCTTCGTGCCCCTCTGCGGCCGGAAGCCATTTCACCTGCTCCAATCCGAGCCGAACGCCCTCGCGGGTAAAATCGCTCGCCCGCGCCAGCCCTTCGGCGACGAGGCGGCCGATGTCGTGGCCCTTGGCTACGGCGAGCGCCTGACGGCAAGGCGCGTCGATCCGGTCCATCACCGCCCGCAGCGTGGTGTTCGCGTCGGAGTGCATGTCGATATAGAGCCAGCCGTTGCAGGCACGGGCGAAATCACCGTGATACCCGCGCAATCCTGCGGTGTTCATGATGCGCGGCCCGTCCCATCCGGCGCGGTCGAGGGCTTTCGAGACGGGCGGCGCCGAGAGCCCCAGACCAAGGTAGACGACGCCGTCGGGCGCGGCTTCCAGCAACCTCGCCACGGCATCGTCGACATCGTCGGCTAGCGGCGAGATGCCCTCCTTCGCCGCGATTTCGATGCCGAGGACGCGCGCCTCGCCGCCGAGATGCTTGAGATGGCGCGTCCCGATCGGCGAGAGATCGTAGATCACCGCGAGGCGCGTGCGCCCGAGGCTTGCCATCTGGCGCGCGATGACGAGCGATTCGTCCTCGTGGCTGCCCACCTGGTGCTGGAACATCCACCGGCCACGTGCGCGCTCGGCCCCGGCCCAGTTGATCGTGGGGATGCGCAACTGTTCGGCAAGCGGGGTGGCGACAAGCGCATTGTCGCCGATCGCCGGGCCGACGATCAGGCTGACGCCGGCCTCGGCGAGTTGCCGGTAGGCATGCTCGAGCGCCTCGGCCGTCCCTGAGGGCAGACCGAGGGCATAAGCGTGGACGAATTCGACTTCGGCGTCGAGGCGGCCAGCCTCGCGCAGGGCGTCGATCTCGCGCTCGATCCAGCCGGTGATATCGCCGGGGACGGGCACGCCGTCTTCCGGCCCGGATGGGTCGTCCCCGGTGAAATCAGCCATGTCATTGAGAATGCCGACTTTCACGCTCGCAGCCATCGATTCCTCCGGCGGGGCGGAGCACCCCTGTCGGCCCTGACAATGAGCCAGCCGGGAAAAGGCTGCACAGCACCTCGCGGGAATCGTGCGTCAGGTGCGAGCGCCCCGCCGGAACAGGGGCTGGAGACATTCGGCATAACTGGGGTCGCGCTCCGCAAGGCCCAGCAGGCCACCGCCGTCGAACGGCCGTCGCAGCTTGAAGTCGTAAGTGACGACGCGTTTTGAGAAGCGCCAGCGCCCGTCCGCGCAGCGCTGGTAGTTGTCGATGTAGCGCACCGCCATGAAGTCCTCCTCGCGCCCGCCTTCGCGGGTCGGGATAAGGTGGTAGGCCAGCGCGTAGACCTCGCCGCTTGCCGCGTCGCCGTCCACCGCGATCAGGTGGTTGCATACGTGATGGCCCGAATAGGGCATGTGCGGGAAGGCACGGGCGATGAAGGCGCAGTAATCCTCTGCCGAGCCGTCGAAGCTGTCGCCGTGGGTGTCGGTGGCGTCGCCGGCGTAGAGGTCGCGCAGGAGGTCCATGTCCTGCCGGTCGATCGCGCGGCAGTAGAGCAGCACCAGGTCGCGGATCGCGTCCTTGTCGAGAAGGGTCTGCAGGGCGGTCTCATCGATCATCGTGTCTCTCCGCGTCAGAGCAGGGCGCCGCCGTCCACGGGGTAGACCTGCCCGGTAATGAAGCTGGCCCGCGCCGAGGCCAGAAAAGTCACCATCGCCGCCATTTCCTCAGGCGTCGCAAAGGGACGGCCGACGAACGTGCGGCGTTGGCGCAGCGCGCGGTCCTCTTCGCTGACGCTGGCGGTGCCTTTCGAGAACAGGCCGGTTTCGGGGTTGAAGCGGCTGCCGCTGCTGAGGCTGGCCGGGTCGGTCGGGATCGTGGCGTAAGGCGCGACGGCATTGACGCGAATCCCGTGGGCGCCGACTTCCTTGGCGAGCACCATGGTGAAGCTGTGCACCGCCCCCTTGGCGGCCGAATAGACCGGCAGCATGTAGTCGCCCACCAGTGCGGCGGTTGAACCGACGTTGACGATCGCCCCGGCCTTGCGGGTGATCATGCCGGGCAACACGGCATGGGTCATGCGCAGCACGGTGCCGAAGTTGAGGTCGATGTCCGCCATCCATTTCGCCGGATCGGAATCGACGAAGAGGCCTTGGTCGACGTTGCCGCCGACGTTGTTCACCAGCACCGAGATTGGGCCGAGCGCTTCGGCGGCCTCAGCACTATCGCGGGAGAGACAGGGTCCAGCATGTCGGCGGCGACGAACACCGCCTCGGGTGCGCCGCGCGCCTTGCAGTCGGTGACCAGCCTTGCGCCTGCCTCGTGGTCTCTGCCGACGAGGACGGGAAGGGCGCCCTCGGCTGCGAGGTCCAGCGCGACGGCGCGGCCGATGTTCGCGGTCGCGCCGGTGACGATCGCGACCTTGCCTTGCAGTTGAAGTTCCATCGCCCGCTCCCGGAGTTTTTCCGAGAGCTAGGGCCGCCCTACCTCAAGGGCAAACCGCGCCGGCGATGATGATCCGCGATCAGCGGCGCGAACTGCGAACGCAGCGCATTTCGCCATCGCTGCCGTTGTCCTCGACCTTGCGCAAGTACGTGTCCTTCAGCCGGTGCAGCTTGAGGCCCTTGAGCTTGCCGCCGGTCATCGTCACGTAGTCGCCGGTCAGCAGGTAGCTGCCGCGAATGCCGCCCGCCTTGTAAGCCGAGGCATTGACCACGCGGAACTCGTAGTCCGGCAAAGGCTTGCCGACGAGGCCGCCCGCGTCGCCCGCCATCTCGCAGCTGTAAGTGCCGATGGGCAGGGTGGAGATCAGTCCGCCGCTCACCGGAGGCGGGGCAGGCTCTGCGGAGGCGCAGCCGGCGACGAGAGCCAACAGCACAACGGGAAGGGAGGCACGCTTCATGGCATTCGGGTAGCATCGGCGCGAAGCAATTGCCATGCCTCGCGACCTCGTCTAAGGGCGCATCCTTTCGAGGGTCGCGCCTGCTGTGGCCCCGCGATTCAGCTCTTTCCCATCCTGAAGGCCAGAACCATGAAGATCAGTGGCGTCGATATCCGTCCCGGTAACATCCTTGAATACGAAAAGGGCATCTGGAAGGTCGCGAAGACGCAGCACACGCAGCCCGGCAAGGGCGGCGCCTTCATGCAGGTCGAGATGAAGAACCTGATCGATGGCCGCAAGACCAACGTGCGCTTCCGCAGCGCCGACACCGTCGAGCGCGTCCGCCTGGACACCAAGGACTTCCAGTTCCTCTACGCCGAGGGCGACGACCTGGTGTTCATGGATACCGAGAACTACGACCAGATCTCGCTTCCCGCCGATCTGCTGGGCGATGCTGCCGCGTTCCTTCAGGACGGCATGCAGGTGAGCCTGGAAATGTGGGAAGAGCGCCCGATTTCGGTCCAGCTCCCCGAGCAGGTCGAAGCCACCATCGTCGAAGCCGACGCCGTGGTGAAGGGCCAGACCGCCTCGTCCAGCTACAAGCCCGCCGTGCTCGACAACGGCGTGCGCGTGATGGTGCCGCCGCACATCGAAAGCGGTACGCGCATCATCGTGGACGTCTATGAAAAGACTTACGTGAAGAAGGCAGACTGAATGAACAAGCTCGTCCTGACCGTCGCGACCGCCGCCCTGGCGATCGCGGGAACTTCCTCCGTTGCCTACGCCGCTGCCCCCAAGGCCGCTGCAAAGAGCGCCGCCAAGCCTGCCGCTGCGGCACCCGCAGGCGGCGACTCGCAGGCGCAGCACGCGATGCTCTACCTCAAGGTGCTCATCAGCGGGTTGCAGTCGGACAAGATCGAGGAACCGGTCAAGGGCGCGCTCGTCGGCTGCATCTACGACAATTCGCTCGGCAAGATCACCGAATCGATGGACAAGGTGATCGCCGAGAATTCGGGCAAGATCAGCCGCGACAATCCCAGCGAACTGCTGAGCGTCATGGCACAGATCTGCGGCTACAAGCCGACTGCGCCTGCCGCCGGCGCGGCCCCCGCCAAACCCGCGCCGCAAGGCCGCTGACAATCGGGGCCGAACTCGGCCCACAGGAGTGAAGTACAGTCATGGCCGCCATTTCCGGTCTCATCCGCGTCATCGAGAAGGCCGCCCGCAAGGCCGGCAACCGCCTGCGTCGCGACTTCGGCGAAATCGAGCACCTGCAGGTCAGCCGCAAGGGCCCTGCGGACTTCGTGTCGAAGGCCGACCAGGCTTCCGAGCGCACCATCTGGGACGAACTGCGCGCCGCGCGGCCGGACTGGGGCTATCTGTTCGAGGAAGCCGGCGAGATCGAGGGCGACCCGACCAAGCCGCGCTTCATCGTCGATCCGCTCGACGGCACGACCAACTTCCTTCACGGCATTCCGCACTTCGCGATCTCGATCGCGGTGCAGGAGCCGCGTCTGGACGGGAAGGGCTGGGGTGAGGTCACCGCCGGCCTGATCTACAACCCGGTCACCGACGAAAGCTACTGGGCGGAGAAGGCACGCGGTGCGTGGCTGCACGACCGCCGCCTGCGCGTCTCCTCGCGCCGTCATCTCGACGAGAGCCTGATCGCGACCGGCATTCCCTTCGCGGGGCACGGCGATCACGGCGTGTGGACCAAGATCTACCACGGCCTCGCGCCGCAGGTGGCGGGCATTCGCCGCTTCGGATCGGCCGCGCTCGATCTCGCCTGGGTCGCCTCGGGCCGCTACGAGGGATTCTGGGAATCGGACCTCAAGCCGTGGGATACCGCAGCGGGTTGTCTGCTCGTGCGTGAGGCCGGTGGTTTCGTGTCGGACTGGAAGGGTCGTTCGAACCCGATCTGCGACACCGAGATCCTCGCGGGTAACGACGTGCTGCACTCGCGCCTGCACAAGATCGTCGCGACCGCCCTCAAGGCATGATTTCATCACCCTCTGAGGCACGTTTCGGCGTGTCTCAGAGGGTGATTCTCTGAACTGAAACGAAACCGTCGCGGAATTTTCCGCAAACGGGTGTAAAACGCTGAGACATGGAACGCCATGTCCCTCGCCGTTGCGCCCTTGCGCTGCTTTTTGCGGCGGCGCCTTCGCCTGCATTTGCCGAGCAGCCGGTGCCTCTGGCGAAGCAGCGGCAATTCGACCTGACCGCCGTGCCGACGATAAACGCGCGCACGTCGCTGCGATCGCAGGCGGTGGGCGAGATCGAGCTGCTCAAGCCCGAGAAGACGCGGCTGAAGCTGACATATCAGACCGACGATGATGGTCCGCGTTTCGAGATCGGGACGCTCGGATCGCGCAAGGGGGCGATGAAATCGCGTCTTCTCCACGTCGCGATGGACTGGATCTTCTGAACGGGCTTGAACCCTGACGAAGTGCCGTCTAAGCGTCGCGCCTCGTTTCCGTGCCCCTGTGGCGGAATGGTAGACGCGAACGACTCAAAATCGTTTGTCGAAAGGCGTGCCCGTTCGAGTCGGGCCAGGGGCACCACTTCCTTCGATCGTCCTCAGAACAATGAGGCGATGACGAGGACCAGCAACAGCGCGACGACGATGGCCGCTACCCATTGCACCAGCGGGTAGGCTGCGATCAGCCGCGTCAGCGCCCAGGCGGCCACGGCGCCGAGCACGGTTCCTGCGATCATGCCGCCAAGGACGCCCCACTCGCCCATCATCCACAGCAGTACGAGCGCGAAGACGCCGACCGGGAAGAATCCCGCCAATGCTCGGGCGAGTGTGGGGGGCAAGGTGCGCCAGTTCATCGAGCGCCGCGTGGGAATGCCGTCAGCCATGGCCGCAGAGTAATCCTGCTACGCCCCCGCCGCCAGCCGGAGCGTCGCGCGAATCGGGCGGTACGGCTAGTTCAGGCCCTGCAGCCAGTCAGCGATCATCGCGCGCCCCGCCGCAACCGCGCCGGGGCCGAGTTCGTCGTGTCGCTGGCGGAGTGCCTGAGGGCAGCCTCCCGCCTCGACGACGGCTTCGGGCCACTGGTCGATCCAGGCGTCGAAGCGCGGGTCCTCGCCCATTTCGGCATGGAACTGCAACGCCAGCTGATTGCGGCCCCTGCGGAACGCCTGATGCTCGTAAAGCGAGGTCGAGGCCAGGAATTCCGCGCCCTCCGGCTTGGTGAACGTGTCGCCGTGCCAGTGCAGCACCGGCACTTCGCGCACATGGCGCAGCGGGCTGTCGGCGGCGTGCTCGTGAACCTGAACGGGGTGGAAGCCGACTTCCTTCGCCGGGCCGGGAAACACCCTGGCGCCGAGCGCGCTGGCCATCATCTGCGCGCCGAAGCACACGCCCAGCGTCGGACGGTCCGCCTCCAGTCGCATAGCAAGGCGGCGTAGCTGGCAGCCGATCCAGGGATGACGGTCCTGCTCGTAGACGCCCATCGGCCCGCCCATCATGATGAGCAGGTCCGGCTCGCGCAGATCGAGGGTTGAGAATTCCGGGTCGGTGACGTCGATCCGGCTGACTTCGTAGCCGGCGTCCTCGATGGGTTTGCGATAGCCTGCGACCCCTTCGTGGGGAACGTGGCGGATGATGAGCGCGGTCTTCACGGGCCTACTGTGTCACAAGTGATGTTAACGGGCGACATCGAACTCCGGCTGGAGAGATGCGGATTCCGATGCCGCCCGATGGGGTCATTGCAGAAGCATCACAGGCCGAGGCGGGACCAGAAGTCGCCCGCGCTGCGGATCGTGGCCGCGCCGCCTCCCGGCGGCGAATCGGCGCCGCCGCGCCACGAGGGGTGCGGTAGGCGTGCGTCGGTGCTGGGCCGGGCACGCAGGACTTGCGAGGTGATGCGGGGGATCGAGTTGAACATTTCGTATCTCCATCGGGAGGCACGAAGCCCGGCGTTGTCGCCTTGCGGTTTCGTGCGCTTTAGCGGTTGGTGACGCGGAGCAAGCTGACAGCCATCAAATGCCGCGGAAGAACAGGCGAACCCTGCGCTTCGAGGTTCAATCTATTCATTTGGTAGAGAATGTCGATACGGAGTTTCTATCGGGCCTATGAGAAAAACTTCACGCCGATTGCGGAGCTGGCGGGGCTGACGTAGCTTTCGCTCATGCGCGCCGTTCTCCTTGCATCCGCCTGCGCTCTTGCGAGCGTTTCCCTGCCTGCAATGGCAGAGCCCGTTGCCGATACAGTGGCGCGTGACCTGCCGGGGCTGATGGAGACTTATCGCGATCTACACGCCAATCCCGAACTCAGCTTTCAGGAAGTGCGCAGTGCCAAGATCATGGCCGATGCCGCGCGCAAGGCGGGTTTCACGGTCACCGAGAAAGTCGGGCGCACCGGCGTAGTCGCGGTCCTGAAGAACGGGCCGGGGCCGACCGTCCTCATCCGCGCGGACATGGACGGGCTGCCGGTTGTCGAGCAGACCGGGCTGCCCTTCGCGTCAACCAGGCGCGGCACGTCCACGGCGGGCGTGGAAAGCGGCATCATGCATGCTTGCGGCCACGACACGCATATGACCGCCTGGATCGAGACGGCGCGTCTCATGGCCGCGCGCAAGGCGGAGTGGTCGGGCACGCTGGTCATGATCGGCCAGCCGGCCGAGGAGATGGGGCTGGGCGCGCTGGAGATGCTCAAGGACGGGCTCTACACGCGCTTTCCCAAGCCGGATTACACGCTGGCCTTCCACGATACGCCTGAGCTTGCCGCCGGTGTCGTCGGCGCGGCGAAAGGCTGGGCGCTCGCCAATGTGGACAGCGTGGACATGCTGGTGCGCGGGGTCGGCGGGCACGGCGCCTACCCACAGACCACGCGCGACCCGATCGTGCTGGCCAGCGCGATCGTGATGAAGCTGCAGACGCTGGTGAGCCGCGAGACCAATCCGCTCGATCCCGTGGTGGTGACGGTCGGCTCTTTCCACGCCGGGACCAAGCACAACATCATTTCCGATCAGGCGAAGCTGGAACTGACGGTCCGCAGCTATTCCGACGAGACGCGCCAGCGGCTGCTCGACGGCATCGCCCGCGTCGCGCGCGGGGAGGCGATCGCATCGGGCCTGCCGGACGACCTGATGCCGCAGATCCAGATCAAGGAGCCACACACCCGCGCGACCTGGAACACGCCCGAGTTCGCCGAGGAGGCCGTCGTCGACCTCAAGGGGAAAATGGGTGCGGACAACGTGGTGATCACCCCTTCGGCGATGGGCGGTGAGGATTTCGGCGAGTTTCGCCGGGCGGATGAAGCGCGCATCAAATCGGTGATCTTCTGGGTCGGCGGTGCCGATCCCGCCAAGCTGGCGGCAGCCAAGGCCGGTGGTCCGTCGATGCCCTCGCTGCACAGTCCGTTCTGGGCGCCGCAGGCCGACAAGGTCATCGCCTCGGGCGCACACGCCCTCACGCTGACGGCGCTGCGCCTTATGGCGAAGCAGGGGATGTAAGGTGCTCCGACAGCGCAGTGTTCCAGGTTTTCGGCAAAAATGCTGATTTTATTGGCACACCTGTCAAGGTAACCGACATTTTACGCCTTTAGCCTAGGCCATCGTTCGAGTGCCGGAATTCGGCCACGAAGGATGGCGCAAGCGACGATGATTCGTCTGTTCAAACACTATATCCCGCATGCCGTGGTGCTGCTCTGGCTGGTCGATGTGCTATTGCTGGCGGCGGCCAACGAGACGTCCTGGCGGCTGCGCGCCCAGCAGATCGGCATCGACCCGGCGCCGCTCGCGGATCGCCTTATAGCGCACGGTGCCTTTGCTGCGGTGATTTCGCTCTCGATGGTGGCGGTGGGCGTCTACGGTGCCGACGCGCTGCGATCGATGCGCTTCGCGGCGGCGCGGTTGCTGGTGGCGATTTCGCTCGGCGTCATTGCGCTGTCCTTCGTGGACTTTCTTGTCGGCGGGCAGAATTTCTGGCGCTCGACGCTGGCCTATTCGATGGCCTTCGCGATCGTGCTGATGATCTTCAACCGGCTGCTGCTGGGCGGTTTCCTCGGCACCAGCGCGTTTCGCCGCCGGGTGCTCGTGCTCGGTGCGGGCGAGCGCGCGCAGCGCCTGCGGGTGCTGGGAGAGCGTCCCGAGAGCGGCTTCGTCATCGTCGGCTATGTCGCAATGAGCGAAAGCGTGCCGGTGGTCGAGGAGGCCATCTCCCGCTCGGCCATCAACAACCTGACCCGCTACGTCGAGAACCTCGGCGTCAGCGAAGTGGTGCTGGCGCTGGAGGAGCGGCGCAACGCGCTGCCATTGAAGGACCTGCTGCGCATCAAGACGGCGGGCGTCCACGTCAACGAGTTCTCCAGCTTTCTGGAGCGCGAGACCGGCCGCGTCGATCTCGACACCGTCAACCCGAGCTGGCTGATCTTCTCCGATGGTTTTTCGTCCGGCCGGGCGATTTCCAGCGCGGCCAAGCGCGTGTTCGACATCGCCGTCAGCCTGCTGTTGCTGGCGGTTACCGCGCCGGTCATCCTGATCTTCGCGCTCCTGGTGAAAGTCGATAGCCGGGGACCGGCCTTCTATCGCCAGCCGCGCGTCGGCCTGTTCGGCCAGCATTTCGACGTCATCAAGCTGCGTTCCATGCGCACCGATGCCGAGGCTGCGGGCGCGCAGTGGGCATCGAAGGACGACCCGCGCGTGACCCGCATCGGCAAGTTCATTCGCAAGGTCCGCATCGACGAACTCCCGCAGGCCTGGACCGTCCTTAAGGGCGAAATGAGCTTCGTCGGCCCGCGCCCCGAGCGCCCGGAGTTCGTCGCCGATCTCGAGGACCAGTTACGCTACTATGCGGAGCGGCACATGGTGAAGCCGGGCATCACCGGCTGGGCGCAGATCAACTACCCTTATGGCGCCTCGATCGAGGATTCGCGCAACAAGCTCGAATACGACCTCTATTATGCCAAGAACTATACGCCTTTCCTCGACTTCCTGATCATCCTCCAGACCTTGCGCGTGGTGCTCTGGAGCGAGGGCGCGCGATGATGAAGGCCTCCGCCGTCTGGGCGACGATGGGCGTCGGGCTCGACCTGACGGGGGCCATCGCGCTGGCGAGCATCGCAATCTGGCTGTTCTCCCGCCGCGACCGGTTCGGGGCTGCGGGCACGGCCATGGTCGTCGCGCTGCTTTTTACCGGCTTGTGGAGCCTGGCGTGCGCTTTCGGCATCGGTACGCCGGAAGTGACGTTCCTGCCTGCGCTTTCGGAAAGCGCCCGCAACCTCGCTTGGCTGGTGGTGGTCTATCGCCTGTTCGCGAGCGACGGGCGCGATGCCAGCGTGGCGCCGATCCGGCCGGTGATCTTCGCGCTCGGCGCGGTCGAGATCATTCATCTCGTCGTCAATTCGAGCCTCTCGCGGCTGGAAATCGACAGCGACGTTCTCAGCTTCGCGTTCCAGTTCAACGTGATGTTCCGGCTGCTGGTGACCGTTGGCGGTCTCGTTCTCGCGCACAATCTCTATGCGGGGGCGCCGCGCGAATCGCGGGGGGCCTTGCGTTGGCCCGCGATGGGGCTGGCGGTGCTCTGGGCCTTCGACCTCAACCTTTACACCATCGCCTATCTCGCGGGTAACTGGCCTTACGAGATCGCCGCAATTCGAGGCCTCGCCGCGATCGCCGTCGCCGTCTGCATCGCAATCGGCGGGGCGAAGAACCGTGACGACCTGCGCCTGCGCCCATCGCGCGCGGTGACGTTCCAGACCTTCTCGCTGATGGTCATCGGTGTCTATCTCGTGGCCATGGTGGCGGTTGCGCAGTGGCTGTCCTACGCGGGCGGCAACTTCGCGCGGCTGGTCGAACTGGCTTTCCTGACGCTCGGCAGCGCCTTCGCCCTGGTCGTGCTGCCCTCGCGGCGGGTGCGGTCGTGGTTCAAGGTCATCCTCGCCAAGCATTTCTTCCAGCACCGCTACGACTATCGCGAGGAATGGCTGCGCTTCACCCGCACCATCGGCTCCGACCAGAGCGCGGCCCTCGGCGAGCGCGTCGTCCAGTCGATGGCCGATGTCTTTGAGAGCCCGGCGGGCCTGCTCCTTACCCCCGGTGAGCACGGCGAACTGACCCTTGCCGCCCGTTGGAACTGGCGCGAGATCGAGGTGCCCGCAGTCGCGATCCCGGTGCAGGACATCGCCCATTTCGAGCGCACCGGCTATATCGCCGATCTCGACGATGTGCGCGCGGGTCGTGAGAGCGGAACCACGATCCCGAACTGGCTGATCGACCACCCGCGCGCCTGGGCGCTGATCCCGCTTGTTCACTACGACCGCCTCGTCGGCATGGTGGTGCTGGCCCGGCCGCAACTGGCGCGCAAGTTCGACTGGGAGGACTTCGACCTCCTGCGCGTCATCGGCCAGCAGGTAGCAAGCTATCTCTCGGAGAATGCCAGCCAGCTCGCGCTCGCCGAATCCGCGCGGTTCGAGGACTTCAACCGTCGCATCGCCTTCGTGATGCACGACATCAAGAACCTCGCCAGCCAGTTCAGCCTGCTGGCGCGCAATGCCGAACTTCACGCGGAAAAACCCGCCTTCCGTGCCGACATGCTGGTGACGCTGCGCAATTCCTCGGACAAGCTGAATGCCCTGCTGGCGCGGCTCTCGCGCTACGGTTCGGGCGGCGTGGACCGGGTCGAGCAGGTGGCCGCGACCGAGGTGCTCGGGCTGGTCATGGAACGCTTCAAGGACAGCCCGCAGGTCGTCCTCGCCGAATCGCGCGACATCATTGTCACCGCCAGTCGGCATTCGCTGGAGCAGGTGCTCGTCCACCTCGTCCAGAATGCCGTCGATGCCAGCGAGCCGGAGAGCCCGGTGTTCCTGTCGCTCGTGGTCGAAGGGATCAACGCCCGCTTCGAGGTGCTCGACAGCGGCACCGGCATGAGCGCCGACTTCGTGCGCAACCGCCTGTTCAAGCCCTTCGTCTCGACCAAGTCGGGCGGCTTCGGCATCGGCGCCTTCGAGGCGCGCGAGCTGGTGCGCGCGATGCGCGGCCGTCTCGACGTCGAATCGCGCGAGGGGCTGGGCTCTCGCTTCACGGTGCGCCTGCCGCTGGCGGCGGCGACCGACATCTATCCGAACTACGCCGAGAAGGTGGCCTGATGACTGAATCTCTGCCCAAGCTGCTCATCGTCGAGGACGACGCCGGGCTTCAGGCACAGCTCAAGTGGGCCTACGAGGATTTCGAGGTCTTCGTCGCCGGGGACCGCGCCAGCGCTATCGCGCTGCTGCGTTCGGAGATGCCGGACGTGGTGACGCTCGACCTCGGCCTGCCGCCGGACCCGGACGGCACCACCGAGGGTTTTGCGATCCTCGACGAGATCATGGCGCTCAAGCCCGACACCAAGGTCGTCGTCGCATCGGGCCACGGGGCGCGGGAAAGCGCGCTGCAGGCGATCGCGCGCGGGGCCTACGACTTCTACCAGAAGCCGGTCGACATCGATGCGCTCGGTCACATCGTGCGCCGCGCGCTCCACCTGCACCGGCTCGAGGAAGAGAACCGCCGCCTCGCCGGCAAGGTGGAGAAGGACGAGAAAGTCCTCGGCCGGATGATCACCGCCGCGCCGGAAATGGTTAAAGTGGCACGCACCATAGAGCGCGTGGCGAACACCAGCGTCTCGGTGATGTTGCTGGGCGCGAGCGGCACCGGCAAGGAACTGCTGGCGCGCGGGCTCCACGAGGCCAGCGGCCGCGCCAAGCGCGAGTTCGTGGCGATCAACTGCGCGGCGATCCCGGAGAACCTGCTCGAAAGCGAGCTGTTCGGGCACGAGAAGGGCGCCTTCACCGGCGCCGTGAAGACCACGCCGGGCAAGATCGAGCAGGCGGCGGGAGGCACCCTGTTCCTCGACGAAGTGGGCGACATTCCGCTGCAGCTGCAGGTCAAGCTGCTGCGCTTCCTGCAGGAGCGCGTGATCGAGCGTGTCGGCAGTCGCCAGTCGATCCCGGTCGATACCCGCGTCGTCTGCGCCACGCACCAGAACCTCGAGGGGATGATCGCCGAAGGGCGGTTCCGCGAAGACCTGTTCTATCGCCTCGCCGAGATCGTCGTGCGCATCCCCGGCCTCGCCGAGCGGCCGGGCGATCCGACACTGCTGGCGAAGGCATTCCTGACCCGCTACGCCAAGGAGATGAACCCGCGCGTGCGGGGCTTTTCCGCCGATGCGCTGGCGGCGATCGATGCCTGGGGCTGGCCCGGCAACGTGCGCGAGCTGGAGAACCGGGTGAAGCGCGCGGTGATCATGGCGGATGAAAAGCTGGTCTGCGCCGGCGACCTCGACTTGGCCGGTCCCGATGAGCAGGTGGCGACGGCGCTGAACCTCAAGACCGCGCGCGAGGCGGCGGACCGCAAGGTCATCCGCCATGCTCTCGCCCGCAGCGAGGGCAACATTTCCAGCACTGCCAAGATGCTCGGGATCAGCCGGCCGACGCTGTACGACCTGCTCAAGCAGTACGACTTGCAGCCGTCCTGATCTTCGATGCGCGGGGGGCGTTTCCGGAGATTGGTCACGTGGGGCGCGGCGGTGATACCGCCGCTGCTGGTGCTGGCCGTGTGCTTCTCGCTGGTGCTGACGACCGCGACGCCGATAGCCGTCGGCGAGATTTCCCGCGCCGACAAGCTCATCGGGCAAGGCCGCAAGGCCATCGCCCGGGGTGACGGCATCGACGCGGAAATGAAGCTTCGCGCGGCGCTCGAACAGGGAGCCGCACCGCCGGAGGTCAACGCCTATATGGGCGAGGCATTGCTCGCGCAGAGCCGCCGCGACCGCGCGCGGCCCTATCTTGCCCGCGGCGAGTTCACCGAGGCCAGCGCCGCCGAGGGCTGGCGCGCACTGGGGCTGCTGGAGCGGCTCGACGGCAACCTTCCGGCTTCCGGACGTGCCTACGACCGGGCACTGGCGATCACCCCGAACGATGCCGGGCTGTGGGTCGAGGTCGGGCGCCTGCGCTATGCGGGCGGTGAGCACCTGCTGGCGATCGAGGCGGCCGACCGCGCGCTTGAGTTTGATGGCAATAACGTGCGCGCGCTGGAATTCCGGGGTCAGCTGGTGCGCGATCGTTATGGCTTGCTGGCCGCGATCCCGTGGTTCGAGCGTGCGATCACGCACGATCCCAAGGACGTCTCGGTCCTGCTTGAATATGCCGCGACGCTGGGCGAACTGGGCCACGCGAGCGAGTGCCTGACGATCACCCGGCGCGTGCTCGAACTCAGTCCGAAGAACCCGCGCGCCTTCTACCTGCAGGCGGTGCTGGCGGCGAGGGCGGGCAACTACGGCCTCGCGCGCGGGCTGCTGGCGCGGACAAAGGGCAAGCTCGACGACCAGCCCGCCGTGCTCATCCTGCGCGGCATCACCGAGATCGCTGCCGACAACCCGGAAGCGGCGGCCGAGGCGCTCGAAGCGGCGCTGCGGCTGCGCCCGGACAATATGCACGCCCGCGAACTGCTGCTGCGTGCGATCGTCATGGCGGGGCAGTACCGCTATGCCATCCTGCGCTTCGCCGACGACATCGCCGACGGCGACGCATCACCCTACATGCTCACCACCGTGGCGCGGGCGTGGGAAGTTCTCGGCGATCGTCAGCATGCAGGGGAGTTGCTTGATCGGGCGGCGAGGGGGCAGGGCGCTCAGCTTCGGGTACTGGGCGAGAGCGGCCGCATCGGCCAGATGTTGCATCTCGGCCAGACCGGTGAGGCGCAAGTCGCAGCGGAGGCGCTGCGCCGGTCCGACCCCGGATTCTACGACGCGCAGGCCCTCGCAGGCGACGTGCAACTGGCGATGGGGCACGCCGCCGAGGCGCAGGAGCGCTACGCGCTGGCCTCGCAGATCCGGCTGCCGGAAAGCCTCTTCGAGCGCCGGTTCGCGGCCTATGCGATGGCGCACGACCAAAAGGGCGCGCGCGAACTGGTCACCGCTTACCTCGGCCAGAACCCCACCAGCCGCCCGGCCTTGCGCGCGGCGGCGGAACTGGCGGTCGGCGCGGGCGATCTCGGGCGCGCCCGGACGATCCTGGCGTGGCTGCGCAACAATGGCGGCGAGGGCGACGTGGACCTGCGCGCAGACCTTGCCATGGCGGAGGCCGGCACCGGTGACCTTGCCGCTGCGCGGGAGAATGCGCTCGCGGCCTATCGCCTCCAGCGATCGAATCCGCTTGCGGCGCAGGCCCTGGGATACAGCTATGCGGCAAGCGGGGACTATGCCCCACAAGCGCGGGCGCTGCTCGACAAGGCGCAGGCGCTGCTTGGCAATACCGCGCCCGTCGCCGAGGCCCGTAGCCGATTGCAGGGCAGGGCGGCACGCTAGGCGCCGGGTATGCTTCCGTGCCGTATTTTCGACGGCGACTACAGCTGAGTGGGTGGGAAATGGACGTTGCCCCACCCACCCCGTTCATGCTGAGCTTGTCGAAGCATAGGGAACCTTACGCCCTGCCTCGGGGCCTTCGACAGGTTCAGGCTGAGCGGGGTGGGTGGTCTGATTGGGGTGGTGAGCGGTAGTTCATCCTCCCTGTTGCGAAGCAATGGGAAGGTGGCAGCCTGCAGGGCTGACGGAGGGGGTTCTACCCCTCCACCACCCGCTGCGCGGGCGGTCCCCCTCCCCATCGCTGCGCGACAGGGAGGATAAACCACCGCAACGGGCGAAACCGGAAAAGCTGGTTTCGCGTGGGTCACCTGACCCGGTCACTTCGGCTGGTAGGTCTGCTCGATGCCGGGGAAGCTGCGATCGCGCACTTCTGCGGCGTACTGCGCGGCTGCTTCCGAAACCACCGAGCCCATGTCGGCATACTTCTTCACGAAGCGCGGCACCCGCTCGAACATGCCGAGCATGTCTTCGGTAACCAGCACCTGCCCGTCGCACTGTGCCGAGCCGCCGATGCCGATGCTGGGACAGGCGATGGCGCGGGTGGCTTCGATGGCGATCGTCTCGACGACGCCCTCGATCACGATCGAGAACGCTCCGGCTTCGTCGAGCGCCTTGGCATCGGCGACGATCTTGGCCGCCTCGGCCTCGCTGCGGCCGCGCGCATTGTAGCCGCCGAGCACGTTCACCGCCTGCGGGGTCAGGCCGATGTGGCCCTGTACGGGGATGCCGCGCTCGTTCAGGAAGCGCACCGTTTCCGCCATCGCCGCTCCGCCTTCGAGCTTCACGCCCGCGCAGCCGGTTTCCTTCAGCAACCTCGATGCATTCGCGAAGGCCTGCTGGGGCGACTGCTCGTAAGTGCCGAAGGGCATGTCGACGATGACGGCGGCATGGTAGCTGCCACGCACGACGGCGGCGCCGTGGGCGATCATCATCTCCAATGTCACCGGCACGCTGGAGGGCAATCCGTAGATTACCTGACCGAGGCTGTCGCCGACGAGCAGGAGGTCGCAATGCGCGTCCAGCAACTGCGCCTGCCGTGCGGTGTAGGCCGTCAGCATGACGATCGGGTCTTCGGTCACGCCGTCTTTCTTGCGGCGGCGAATCGCCGGAATCGTCAGGCGCTTCATCGGCGCCGGAGTGGGGTTTGCGCGGCTGGTCGCGGTGTCGATCTGGAAGGTCGTGGACATGGGGGAGGCTTCTAGCGGCCGATCTGGTCCCCGGCAAATCTCCAGAGTGGGCCGTACGCCTGCCGTGGGCACGGGATATACCGGATTGTTGTAAGAATATTACAATGCTGGGGAATTTACCGCAGGGGGCTCTTGCCAAGCGCTTGCTTGTCGTTAGCCTCCTGGCATTCGCAATTCGGGGGTCCACATGTTCGGACGCGTAAAGCCGCTCGACGCCATTCTGGCGACGGCGGAAAAGAAATCTCTTCACCGATCACTGGGTCCTGTCCAACTGACGCTTCTGGGCGTCGGCGCCATCATCGGCACCGGTATCTTCGTGCTCACTGCTGCAGCTGCGCAGAAGGCCGGTCCCGGCATGATGTGGAGCTTCATCATCGCCGGCGCGGTCTGCGCCGTCGCGGCGCTGTGCTATTCGGAACTGGCCTCGATGGTGCCGGTTTCGGGCTCGGCCTACACGTACTCCTATGCCGTCGTCGGCGAAGTGCTGGCCTGGATGGTCGGCTGGGCGCTGATCCTTGAATACGCCGTCGCGGCTTCGGCGGTCTCCGTCGGTTGGTCCGGCTACTTCATGGGCCTGCTCAAAAGTCTGACGGGGTTCGAGCTACCGGCGATGTTGGCGGCCGGGCCGACGTGGTCGCTCACCGGCGTCGACTTCTCCAGCGGCATCATCAACGTGCCCGCCGTGGTCGTGGCACTTGCGGTGACTTTCCTGCTGATGCTGGGCACCAAGGAAAGCGCGACCTTCAATGCGGTTCTGGTCGCGATCAAGGTGGCGGCGCTGACGATGTTCGTCATCCTTGCGCTGCCGGTGCTCAATACCGAGCATTTCGCACCCTTCGCACCCAATGGCTGGTTCGGACCGGCCGGCACCAGCGGTCTCGGCATAGTCGGGGCCGCTTCCTCCATCTTCTTCGCCTATGTCGGCTTCGATGCGGTCTCAACCGCTGCAGAAGAGACGAAGAACCCACAGCGCAACGTGCCGATCGGCCTGATCGGTAGCCTCGCGCTTTGCACCGTGTTCTACCTGCTCGTCGCAGCCGGTGCGATCGGTGCCATCGGCGCCCAGCCGACCGCTCTGGGCACGCAGCCCGGCTCGGCAGAGTTCACCGCGCAGTGCGCGGCGCTCGCCGCTAAGGGCAGCCAGCCGCTGGTCTGCTCGCAGGAGGCGCTGGCGCACGTCCTGCGCTCGATCAACTACACCCGCGCGGGGGACCTCATCGGCCTCGCAGCGAACCTGGCGCTGCCTTCGGTCATCCTGATGATGCTCTACGGCCAGACCCGCATCTTCTTCGTGATGGCGCGTGACGGCCTGCTGCCGGAGAAGCTAGCGACCATCCACCCCAAGTGGAAGACGCCGCACATCGTCACCCTGATCACCGGCGTCTTCGTGGCGATCGCCGCGGCGCTGCTGCCTGTCGGCCAGTTGGCGGACATCTCTAACTCGGGCACGCTCTTCGCGTTCCTGATGGTGTCGGTCGCGGTGCTGATCCTGCGCGTGCGTGATCCGCATCGCCATCGTCCGTTCCGCACACCGCTGGTGTGGGTCGTGGCGCCGATCGCGATCATCGGTTGCGTGACGCTGTTCTTCAACCTGCCGACCGAAGCGATGCTGGTGCTGCCGATCTGGGGCGCGATCGGCCTCGTGTTCTACTTCGCCTACGGCTACCGCAAGAGCCACGTGGGCCGGGGCCTCGTCGAGGTTCACGAGGAGGATACCGACATGCCTCCGCAGCCGGTGCCGCCGATCTCCTGATCGGCGCGGCAAGCAATTATGAAGGAGGGGAGGGCGCTTTGGTGCTCTCCCCTTTTCTTATGCCCCGCTCACGCCGGTCTATCCCTAGGTTTTCCACAGCTTTGCCGACAGGCGGCAACGAAGTCCGGGTGCACGACTTGTTGGTTGCATGGTCCTTTCCCGCTTCGACCAGTTCGCCTTTGCCGTGCTGCTGGCCGCCTCGTTCGTACTGGCTGGCCTGGCCTGGCTGCATGATCATCCAGAACACGATCCCCGTGCACCATTGACGCTTGCCGAGCCCGACGGATGGGCAACCGGGCGCAAGTTCGCAGCGCTGCGGTACAGCCGGGCCGTGTGCCGGGCTTTTCTCGACAGCGCCGGGGTGAATGCGCCTGCACTGCCCGCGACAGGCAACGGGGCATGTCTCAGAGACGATCGGCAGGTTCTGGGCGCACCAGCGCGCCTTGGGACCCTATTACGTCCTCAGGGCGGCCAGGCGACGTGTGCGGTCGACGCCGGACTTGCCCGCTGGATAAGACACGGCGTGCAGCCTGCCGCAGAGGCGGTGTTCCGTCAGAAGGTGGTGCGTATCGAACATCTTGGCACCGCAAGCTGTCGCCGGATCGGCGGCGGTGAACGCGGCAACTGGAGTGAGCATGCCACCGGCAACGCCATCGATATCGCCAGCTTCGTATTGGCGGACGGAAGCCGGATAAGCGTGGCGAAGGATTGGAATGGAAAGGACGCGGCGACGTCGCGCTTCCTGCATGACGTACGGGATGCTGCCTGTCGCAGCTTCTCTACCGTGCTGTCGCCCGACTACAACGCGGCTCATGCCGATCACCTGCATCTCGATCAGGCGAAACGCGCCGGGGGATGGTCAACCTGCCGATGAGTTGGGGGACGCGAAAAGGGAAATGGTGACCCCTACGGGAATCGAACCCGTGTTTCAGCCGTGAAAGGGCCGCGTCCTAGACCGCTAGACGAAGGGGCCATCTGGCCATTTCAAACGACTTTTCCGGAAAAGTCCGGATGGTGACCCCTACGAGAATCGAACTCGTGTTTCAGCCGTGAGAGGGCCGCGTCCTAACCGCTAGACGAAGGGGCCATGAAGCCGTTTTGTTACCTCCCACCGTAACCGATGGTGACCCCTACGGGAATCGAACCCGTGTTTCAGCCGTGAAAGGGCCGCGTCCTAGACCGCTAGACGAAGGGGCCAAACCGGGTTGCGCCGGAGGCAGGACCGGCCCTCTAACGGTGGGTCCAAGGGTGGTCAACCCTTATCTGGAAACTTTTTTGAACCTTTCGTTTCAGTCGCAGAAAGCCGCGTCATCAAGGTGCAGTTCCGCCGCCGGGCGGCTGCCCCAATCGTCGATCTTCGCACGCCCGGCCAGCCACAGCTTGCGGCCTTGTGCAGCGTGCAGAAGGGCTTGGCCCATCTCGGTTTCGGCGCTGCGGAAGGCCATGGCCTTGAACCGTCCGCCGTCGGGTCCGGAAACGATCAGGCGCAAGTGGTCGGCTCCGACGACGTCCGCCTTGACGATGCGGACGGGGCCGACCGCCACGCGCGGGCCGGGCCAGCCCATGCCGTAAGGCCCGGCGCTCTCCAGCGTCTCCACGAGCGAGGGTACGAGGCCGCCGGGGGAAAGAGCCAGATCGAGCAGTACGCTGCGATTGGCGCTCGCGCGGGAGACATCGGCGGCAAGGTGTTCGTCCAGCCATTCCGACAGGGCATCCAGCTTATCCGGCGCAATGGTGAGGCCGCAGGCCATGGCGTGCCCGCCGCCGGCCTCCAGGAAGCCGGCCTCGCGCGCGGCGATGATCGCGGCGCCCAGGTCCACGCCGGGGATCGAGCGGCCGGAGCCCTTGCCGTTACCCGCATCGTCCGCCCCCAGCGCGATGACGAGAGCCGGCTTGCCGGTTTTCTCCTTGATGCGTCCCGCGACGATGCCGATGACACCCGGGTGCCAGCCGTCGCCCGCACAGACGACGACGGAGCGGTTGTGCTGCCGATCGATCTGCGCTTCGGCCATTTCCTGTACAGCCTGTTCAATAGCGCGGCGTTCGTCGTTCAGGCGGGACAACTGCGCGGCGATATCGCGTGCCTCGTCGGCATCGGTCGTGGTGAGGAGGCGAACGCCGAGGGTCGATTCGCCAACACGCCCGCCAGCATTGATGCGCGGGCCGAGCGCGAAACCGAGGTCGCTGCACGTTGGTGCCCGGCCGAGGCGGCTGGCGTCGATGAGTGCCGACATGCCGATGTTGTCGCGCTTGGCCATCACCTTGAGACCCTGTGCCACCAATGCACGGTTCAGGCCGTGAAGGGCGGCGACATCCGCTACAGTTCCGAGTGCCACGAGGTCGAGCAGGGCGAACAGGTCAGGTTCGCGGCGATTTTCGAAGAACCCGCGTTTGCGCAGCGTGCGCACGGTCGCGACGGCCAGGAGAAAAGCGACGCCGACGGCTGCGAGGTGGCCGTGGGAAGCGGCCAGGTCGTCCTCGTCGAGGCGGTTGGGGTTCACCAGCGCAGTGGCGCGGGGCAGTACGGGCGAACACTTGTGGTGGTCGACTACGATGACGTCGACACCCGCTTCGTGCGCCATGTCGAGCGCTTCGTGCGCCATCGCGCCGCAGTCCACGGTGACGATCAGGCTGGAACCTTCGCCCGCGATCCGCACCAGCGCCTCGCCGGAAGGACCATAGCCTTCGAGCAGGCGGTCCGGGATATAGTAGCGAGCGGGATGGCCGAGGGCTCGCATCAAGAGGATCAGCAGCGCCGCGCTCGTTGCGCCGTCGACGTCGTAATCACCGTATACCGTCACGGTCTCGCCCGTCAGCACCGCCTGGGCGAGCCGCTCGGCTGCCGCGTCCATGTCGCGGAATGCCGAGGGGTCGGGCAGGAAGGCGCGAAGGCTGGGATTGCGATGGCGCTCCAGATCCTCGCGAGCGACGCCGCGCGAGAGCAGGAGCTGAGTGACGATATCGTCTTCGAGACCGGCTGGGCCTCTGCCGAGGTCATCGGAGAGGTCCATATTGCCGCCGCGCCAGTGCCAGGCCTTGCCGGTCAGCGAGCGGTCGATCCCGAAGACACAGGCGGATCGTGATTCCATGAGGTCCGCGTTACCGCAGGCGTCGTTCGACGGGAAGTGGCGGGCCTATGTCGATCCCCGCATTTCGGGCCTGGGTGGCATGCAAGGCGGGCTTCGGGCTATGATGAGGAAAGGCAACAAGGGCTGTTGATTCTCTGCTCGCTATACTCTGGCACAGTCGTACCGGCGCAGCGCGCGCCATGGCCGAGGCGCTGCATCTTGGCGCGGGCGACGATGCGCGCCTGATCACCGTTTCTGATGTATCTGCCGAGGACTTGCTTGCGGCTTCCGGCTATGTCTTCGTCTGTCCGGAGAACCTGGGTTCGATGACGGGCTTGATGAAGGAGATGTTCGACCGCTGCTATTATCCGCTGCTGGGCCGGGTCGAGGGCAGGCCTTATGCCACGGCGATCGCGGCCGGGTCTGACGGCCGCGGAGCGCAGGCACAGATCGATCGTATCGTCACCGGCTGGCGCCTGCGGCGGGTCGCTGAGCCGCTCATCGTCAACCTCGGCGTGCAGACGCCCGAGGCGATACTGGCCGAAAAACATGTGCCGCAGGCGCAACTGGATGCCTGCCGCGATCTTGGCGCTGCGATGGCTGAAGGGCTGCAACTGGGGATTTTCTGAGGAAGGGCTGCACAGTGCCTAATGGACTCGACGCTACGCTGGAAATGATGCCTATTCGCCCGATGCCGCAGGGAGACGACAGCGCTGCAGGGCTCTGCCTGCTCTTCGATCATGGCGCGCGGCCCGATGCGGATGCCGTGGCGCGGCTTATGGAGGTATCGGCGGCTTCCGGCTTGCCTGCCAGCATCAGCTATCGTCCAGCGCCGGAGGCGGGATGGCTGGAACTGTTGGCCAGCGGCCTGACTTTCGACCTCGTCGGGCTCGATCCGGGTGCTGCGGGGCGGATGGTCGAGGCGCAGCAGCGGTTCGGGTTCGCTGACGATGCCGTGCCGAGCAGGGGCGAGTGCATCGAACTGGTTCCATCGGGGCACATCATCTCTGGTGCAGGTCTGCAGCCCGTTCTGCGCACGATGATGGGACTGGCGGCGAACCTCGTGCTCGATCTTCCGGTCCGCGTGGTCGGCTGGGGGCCTGCGCAGACATGGATGGAGCCCCGCTATTTCTGCCGCACGGTGCTCAACTGGCTTGGCGGCGGGGCTTTCCCGGCGCTTGGTCTGACGGCGCTGCTTACCGCCGAGGACGGCAGCCTCGTAAGCCGGGGGCTTGCCCATTTCACCGGGCAGGAAATGCAGCTTGAAGGACGTCCTGACGAAACGGCGGCCGATACCGGAAAACTTGCGGTCCGGGTGATCGACCAACTTGTCCGCCGGGGCCGCATTGCCGAGCCTCTGCGGATCGATGCCGGCGGGCAGGCGCTACTCGTCGAGCCGTCGCAGGTGGGCAAACTCGTGCTGGTATGGCGTGAGGACGAGGGCTGAGCGCACTCAGGCGATACCTCTCCTTCCGCGCCGTCAATCGAAGCGACGCACCTGGCTACGATCCCGGCCTGCAGCGTCACCACCTGCTGCCGCGGCAACTGCTTGGGCAGGCGGCGTTCGCGCGGATGCTGGAGAGCATCGGCGGGCACCGCCATCGGTTCGAGGACTTTCGCGAGAACGGGTTGCTGCTGCCTTGTGACGAGCCCGCCGCGCTACGCATGGGCCTGCCGCTGCATCGCGGGCCGCACCGGCTCTACAGCGCGCTGGTGGTCGAGCGGGTGGGGCAGATCGAGAGCAGCTGGGCGACAATGCGCGACAAGGATCCACAAGGAGCGGCAGTGCAGGCCCATATGCGGCTGGATCTGCTGCAGCGGGCGTTGCGGCGCTACCTTCTGGACGGGCAGCGGCGGCGGTTGAAACTGAACCGCCGCGATCCGTCTGGCGCGGGCGTGGACTTCACCGAGCTTGACGCGATGGTTGACGCGCTATGGGGTTCCACGCGTGCCGCCGTGGCGCCGCTCGCTCAGTCCATGCCGGTGCGGGTGCGCAGTTCGTCCTTCGCCGACTGATACTGTGCGGTAAGCACCTCCACGCGATCCGCGACGGTCTCGATCGAGCGGATGGCTCCGATCCCCTGTCCGGCGCCCCAGATGTCCTTCCAGGCCTTCGCAGCGGTATTGCCGCCCGAGCCGAAATCCATCTGGTCCTTGCTCCCTTCCGGAAGATTGTCGGGGTCCATGCCGGCCGCGACGATGGACGGGCGCAGGTAGTTCCCATGAACGCCGGTGAACAGGCTGGAATTCACGATATGGGAGGCGTGGCCATCGACGATCGCCTGCTTGTAGGCCTGATCCGCATTGGCTTCGGTCGTGGCGATCCACGGTGTGCCGATATAGGCGAAGTCTGCGCCCATAGCCTGCGCGGCAAGGATCGAGCGTCCGTTCGCGATCGCCCCTGAAAGCGCCACCGGACCATCGAACCAGCTACGTATCTCCTGCATCAGCGCGAAGGGGGACTGCGGCCCGGCATGGCCGCCCGCTCCGGCCGCGACCGCGATCAGGCCGTCCGCGCCCTTTTCCACGGCCTTGCGGGCGAACATGTCGTCGATCACGTCGTGCAGGACCATGCCGCCCCAGCCGTGCACCGCCGCGTTGACTTCCACGTTGGCGCCGAGCGAGGTGATGACCAGCGGCACCTTCCACTTCTCGAGCACTGAAAGGTCTTCCTGCAGCCGCGTGTTGGTGCGGTGGACGATGAGATTGACCGCGAAAGGCGCGGCGCAGTCCCGGGTTTCCTCGGTGATACGGTGGAGCCATTCGTCGAGCTGGCTTGCGGGCCGGGCATTGAGCGCTGGAAAGCTGCCGACGATCCCGCTGCGCACTTGTGCGATGACCAGCTCCGGATTGGAGACGATGAACATCGGCGCCGCGATCACGGGCAGGCGCAGAGATTTGGACAGCGCGGGAAGGGGCATCTCGTCTCCGTTTAATCGTTCGATTAAATCATCGCATAATCCGGTCCATCCATGGTGTCGAGTGCAGACCGCCGTACCGCCCTGGCGTTTCTGGCGGACGCAGGCGTGACGTTCGCCGGCGACTGAAATAGACACCACTGTCGATTAACAGGCGGAAGCGGAGAAGGAGCACACCATGTCGGATATCGGGGAAGCCACGTTCGATTGTTCGGACATCGACCAGTATCTCGGCACGGTCATCGACAGTTCGCCGATCCGCGAGCCGCTGGGGAACAACGACATCCGGCGCTGGGTGCAGGCCATGCACTACCCGAATCTCGCCCATTACGACCCGGCCTTCGCGGCCGCGAGCCGCTGGGGCAAGCTGGTGGCGCCGCAGAGTTTTCCGATCGTGATGGACGACAGCCACGGCACGTCGTCGTCCTGCATGGGCGGCATCGCCGAATCGCACCTGCTGTTCGGTGGCGATGAGTTCTGGCACTACGGCCCGCGCGTGTTCGGCGGCGATACCATCACCAACGAGCGCATTCCCTACGACTACAGCGTCAAGGACACCGGGTTCGGACCGACCTGCTTCCAGCGCGGTGACAACTATTACCGCAACCAGCACGGCGAACTGATCGCCAAGCAGCGTTCGACCGCCATCCGCTACCGCGCGGCGGCAGGCGGCGCGCGCGTCGATACCTCCGAGTTCAAGGAGCCGGAATGGACCGATGCCGAGATCGAGAAGCTCGAGGAGCGCAAGTTCGGCTGGATCAGGATGCTGCACGATCTGGGCCATGGCGAACGCTGGTGGGATGACGTGAATATCGGCGACCAGCTTCCGGAGCGCGTGTTCGGACCCCACACCGTTGCCAGCTTCACGACGGAATGGCGCTCGTACCTGTTCACGGTATGGGGCACCCTCGATCGCCGCACGATCGACCTGGAGGCTCTCGGCTTCACCAAGGAAATGGCGGGTCACGAGAACGATCCGGTGATGGAGCGGATCAATCCGGAACTCACTGACGGCGCGTACTACGGCCCGTCACGCGGGCACCTGTTCCCCAGGTATGCGCGCAAGATCGGCATGCCGCGCGCCTATGGCTACGGCGCCTCGATGGGGGCGTGGGTGACCGACTATCTTGCCGGCTGGGCGGGCGAATGGGGCATGGTGGTGCACTCGACCGCCAATTATCGCGGTCCTGCCCTGAGCGGCGACGTCACCATCCAGACCGCCGAAGTGGTCGACAAGATGGTAGACGAGGACGGGCGCCATCTGGTTCAGGTCAAACACCTCATGCAGAACCAGAAGGGCGTAAAGATGTGCATGGGCGTGGCCGAGATCGAACTGCCCAAGAAGAAGTGACGCGAAAGGAGGCGGCCCCGGCATGGGCCGCCTCCTCCCCCCGTCGCGTCACCGCAGCAGGGTCGCAGCGTGTCCTCCCTGGGGGAGGGCAACAGAGCGGAAGGACACGCGGACCTTCATCTCAATTGCTGGTGCTTCCTCCCAGTAATCCGCCAAGCAGTCCGGTGACGGGGGCCAGTGCGTCGCCACCCGAACCTGTCGTTCCGCCCAGCAATCCTCCGCTGACGGTTCCGGTCAGGGTGCCGCTCAAGCTGACGTTCAGCGTGCCGACGACACCGTTCACCAGCCCCGTGACGGGCGCCAGGACATCGCCCGATCCGGCCCCGCCGGTAACTCCGCCGAGCAGTCCATTGACGAGCCCGGTGACTGGCGCGAGGGCTGAACCTGCGCCGCCGCTGCCGACGCCGCCCCCGATACTCCCCACCACGGGGCCGACAGCTCCGTTCAGGGCATCGAGCACTGGCGAGGCGACGGAGTTCACCACGCCCGTCACAGGGGCCACGACCGGTGAAAGTCCGTTGGTCAGTTGCGTGACCCCGCTGCCGACCTGCTCGCCCAGCAGCGCACCGGCGATGTTGCCCACCGGCGCAAGCCCCAGCGCCACGCCGTCGGCCGTGGTCGGCAAGGTGACATCGACAACCTTGTCGGCCGACAGCACATCGGCCGTGAACAGGGTTCCGGAGACGAGTCCGGGATCTTCGGACAGTACGTTAGCACCGATGAGCGTGCCGCTCGTGCTCGGACCGGTCAGCGCATTGTTGCCCAGATCCAGACCGACGAGCGGCCCGGTGTACGTCGGCGCCGGGCCGGAGCCGCCGCCTGGCAACGCGCCGGTCAGGCCATCGACAAGACCGCCGAGCTGTCCGGAAACCGGGGCGAGCAGTCCCCCTTGGCCCAATACCGGCGCCAGCACTCCATCGACCGTGCCCAGCAATGGATTGGTCACCTGGCTGACCGTTGAGGTGACCACAGCCACGGTCGGCGACAGTCCATCCGTGACGCTGTTGACGGTGGAGCCGACCTGAGGCCCCAGCAGCGCTCCGGCAATAGCGCCCACCGGGGCCAGCGCTTCCTGGGTCGCCTGCGGTGTGGTGGGCAGCGTAACCGCTATGATCTTGCCGTCGCCGCTGAGAACATCGACGGCGAGGCCGCTGGTGGACTGCCCTGCGGTGGGCGGCGCCACGTTGACGTCGACCAGTGTGCCCGAGCCGCTCGGCCCGAGGATCGAAGTGCCGCCAATGGCTACTCCGACGGCCGAACCGGTGTAGCTGGTGGTCGTGGGGGTCGGCGTCGGGGAAGGCGTCGGGGTTGGCCCCGGGGTGGGGGTCGGTGTGGGCGTTGGTCCCGGTGTAGGTGTGGGGCTAGGGCTGGGGGTGGGCGTCACACCGGAGCCGGGATTGAAGCCGTTTCCATCGGCACAGGCGCCCAGCAGAAGAAGGGGGATCGCCGCCGCACCCATGAGGGTTTGCCGGAAGGATCGCGATGAATTGATCGACATGGTGTTGCCTCCGTAAAATGCTCCGTAGGCAGGGCGTTAGGCCTGTTGGGGACAGACGCCGCGGACAGACGGAGCCGTGTCGATCGTTTGTGCCGATGCTTGTGAAACGGCCCGATGCCCCCCGTTATGAAATCCGGGCTGCGGCTTCGGAAAATCCGGGATGCGGACCGCATATGCTTACGCAAGACCGGTTTCCTGCGGTTTTTCGAACACGCAATGCTGCGTGAAGGGCACGCAAAAGGGGGCAACGCGGTTTGCCGCCATAGCGGCTGCAACTTCCCTCCCGGTCGATGGAGATGCTTTTTTCGGATTCATGAAAAAGGCCCGACCGTTGCCGGCCGGGCCTTTTTCGAATGCGATGCCGAAAAGGGATCAGGCCGCGTTGGCGGCGCTCAGAACGGCGCGCACGCTGGCGGTGGCGACGTCCTCGTCGATGCCCACGCCCCATACGGTGCGACCGTCGGGCAGGGCGCATTCGACGTAGGCTGCGGCGCGGGCGTCCGTGCTCTTGCCCATCGAGTGCTCGGCATAGTCCTTGACGTCGAGGCTGACGCCGAAGCTCTCGGCGATGGTCGCCGTGACCGAGGAAATCAGGCCGTTGCCCTTGCCGGACACCGACTGCTCCTTGCCCTCGACGCCGATCTTGCCCGCGAAGACGCGGGTGTTGTCCGGCCCCTTGGCCTCATCCCAGTCGATCAGCTGGAAGCGCTGCTCGCCGCTCAGGCGGTAGGCCTTCTGGAACACGTCCCAGATGTCGCCCGCCTGCAGTTCGCGGCCGAGTTCGTCAGCCAGCTCCTGTACGTGCTTGGAGAAGTGAGCCTGCATCCGCTTGGGCAGCTTGAGGCCCTGGTCCTGCTCGATCACCCAGGCGAAGCCGCCCTTGCCGGACTGCGAGTTGACGCGGATCACCGCCTCGTAGCTGCGACCCAGATCGGCGGGGTCGATCGGCAGATAAGGCACCGACCAGATCTGGTCGTTGCGCTTCTCCTGCGCGGCGAAACCCTTCTTGATCGCGTCCTGGTGCGAGCCCGAGAACGCGGTGAAGACCAGTTCGCCGCCGTAAGGATGACGCTCGGCCACCTTGAGCTGGTTGCAGTATTCTACCGTCTGGATGACGTCGTCGATGTCCGAGAAGTCCAGCTCGGGGTTCACCCCTTGCGTGTACATGTTCATCGCCACCGTCACGAGGCAGCAGTTGCCGGTGCGCTCGCCATTGCCGAACAGGCAGCCCTCGACGCGGTCGGCGCCGGCCATCAGGCCAAGTTCCGCCGCCGCGACGCCGGTGCCGCGATCGTTGTGGGTGTGCAGCGAGATCACCGCCGCATCGCGATTGGGCAGGTTGCGGCAGAAGTACTCGATCTGGTCCGCGTAGATGTTCGGTGTCGCCGCCTCGACCGTCGCAGGCAGGTTGAGGATGATGGGGTTCTCGGGCGTGGGCTTCAGGATTTCCATCACCGCTTCGCAGCACTCGATCGAGAAATCGAGTTCGGCGGTCGAGAACGTCTCCGGCGAGTATTCGAAGTGCCACTTGGTCTGCGGGTACTTCGCCGCCTGATCGCGCATGATCTTCGCGCCGGTTTCCGCAATGCCGCGGATTTCATGCCGTTCCATGCCGAACACGACATTGCGCCACAGCGGCGAGACGGCGTTGTAGAGGTGGACGATGCCCGCGTGCACGCCAGCCAGGCTCTCGAACGTACGCTCGATCAGGTCCTGGCGAGACTGGGTCAGCACTTGCACCAGCACGTCCTCGGGGATGCGATCCTGATCGACGAGGCCGCGGATGAAGTCGAACTCGGTCGCGCCCGCGCTCGGGAAGCCGACCTCGATTTCCTTGAGGCCGACCTTCACCAGCAGGTCGAAGAAGCGGTTCTTCTTTTCCGCGCCCATTGGGTCGATCAGCGCCTGGTTGCCGTCACGCAGGTCGGTGGAGAGCCAGCGGGGCGCCTTGGTGATGACCTGCGAGGGCCACTGGCGGTTCGGCAGGTCGATCTGCGGGAAGGGGCGATACTTGACCGAAGGGTCTTTCAGCATGGTCATGGGGTATTCTCGCTCGGTAATTCGTCTACAGGCAATGTCGGTTCAGGTCCCCTTGAGCGCCGAGCGCGCCGCAGGCCGACGCACTACTTCACGCCCAAGGGCGGATAAGTCGCAGGGTAAGGCCGAGCAGAAGGGTCATGCCCTCGCCTATGGGCACGCGCGCGCGCCGTGTAAAGAGGCAATGCGGCGACGGCGGCGCAATTTCGCTTTCCGTCGCCGAGGTGGGCTTGCCGAATGTTGCGCCGGGATCAGGAGCAGTAGAAGCGTTTGATCGCGCCGCTCTCGTCGACATCGACGTTGAGACGTTCGGCGCGGTAATCCATCGTTACCGCCATGCCGGGTTTGATCACGCGGATCGGCTTGTCGCCGCGCTTCGACTGGATGGCCGCGATCGTCGCGTCGGTGGCCTGCTGGCCGGCGTAGCTGGCGAACTGATCGGCGCCGCAGGTCGGTTCGGCTTCCGCAGCAGCGGGCGGGGCGGCTTCAGGCGGGGTCTGCGCGGCGCAGGCGGCCAGCGTCATGGCCATGGCTACAGGGGCGATGAAGGCTTTGGGGGACATGGGTGCTCTCCTTTCCCGGCGCGCTAGCCTAGCGAAGCTGAACGAGGACGCAACGCGCTATCCGGCGCAGGCGGAGAACACCGTATGCACCTGTTCGCCGTTATGATCGTAGATCGTGAAACGGCGCTGCTTGCGGCAGGTGCGGGTATAGGCATCGACCATCGCCACCGTTGCCTCGTTGAGCGGCGAGGAGGGCAGGGGCGTCTGCGCAACCACGGTCTCCGGACGGGCGGCGAGGATACGGCGCACTTCGCGCCGTTCGTCGAGGCCGGTCCACTCGCGCCCCTCGTAGAGATGCGGCGAAAAGGCGAGCGGGCTGACCGGATCAGCGCCGATCTTCGCATAGAGGTAGTTGGGCGCGCCCCATACGAGGAGGCGCTTGTGCGGGGTCACCCTATCGATGTAGCCGGCCAGCGCCGCGGCAGCGGGCCGGGCGCGCCAGCGGTCGTGCAGGTGGAACGTGCCGGACAGGGCAAGGCTCAGCCCGATCACCGCGACAAGGCCCGGCCAGACCGGGCGGCGATGCGCGAAGTACCCGGCGCACAGGATCGCCAGCGGGGCCAGCGCTGACTGTGCGTAATGCACGTAGATGTTGGGGAACGAGAATATCAGCGCCAGCGCGACGAATGCCCAGAGTGCGATCAGCCGCGCTACGGGGCGGTGCTCCGGCTGCCGTTGCAGCGCGTGGAGCCCGATCCCGGCGAAGACCATTGGAATGCCCAGCATCCCCGCCATCGTGAAGATCCGCTGCACGCGGATGGCCGGGTCGGCATAGCCACGCGCGAAGTTCGAGGTGGCCATCGCGTTCCACAAGTCGGCGAAGTGCCCGTCCATCCAGTAGAACAGCCCGGTCGCCAGCATCGGCAGGCTACCTGCGAGTGCCAGTATCCCGGCCCTCCAGCCGATGCCGATGACGGATCGGCCGCTCCGGGCGAGCAACAGGATCGCCGTCAGTCCGAACAACGCGCCTTCCAGCGCCACCGTCTGCTTGATCGCGGTTCCCATCCCGGCGCAGAAGAATCCTGTTAGCAACCCTGCGTCGATGCGCCCTTCGTGCAAGCGATCGAAGCGCGAGAGGAGCAGCCATGCCGCAGCGATGATCAGCGTGTTGAAGAAGACTCCCGCTTCCAGATTGTCGCCCTCGAAGCGGCTGAGCAGCGCGAGGTAGGAGAGGGCCGCGAGCATCGCGCTGCCCGGCGTCGCGATCATCCGGGCGATGCGGTTGACGCCGTAGGCTCCCAGCGCCGCCGAGAGCGTGGCCACCAGTTGGTAGGCCAGCATCGTTGGCGAGACGAGAGCGATCGCCGTGAAGATGAGGTAGAGCAGCGGCCCCTTGCGATCCCAGATATCGACGTAAAGCAGGTCGCCCTTGGCCAGCCGCTCGCCGACGAGGGCATAGAACTGGTCATCGATGCCGAAATTCCACTCGCCCCATGCCGGGCAGCGGATAAGGGCGGCAAAGGCGAGCAGGCAGGCGAACTGGGCAACGCGGCTGTCGGCGACGATGCGTGCAAGGCGTCCCGCGCGTCCGGCATCCGGTGCCTCCATCGTCATGCCCGCCATCGAAATCCCCCCAAATTCACGGGGCTTCATAGTCAAGAAAGTCTTACCATTTGGCGAATCCCGGCAGCGAGCCGGTGCACTCGACGTTTCGCAAGGTGGGGCGATAAAACCCAGCTTCCAACCCCGCTCATGCTGAGCTTGTCGAAGCCTCCTGAGGCGTGGTGCTGTGCCTCCCATCCTTCGACAAGCTCAGGATGAGCGGGGTGCGTGGAGCAAACGCAAAGGGCGCCGCCGGTTTCCCGGCGACGCCCTTTGCGTTTGCCTATCCGCGAAGATCAGCCTTCGACGTGCTCGGCCAGCACGGTCAGGCCCGCGTCACCCACTTCGGCAAAACCGCCGGTGATGCGGATTTCCTCGGGCGCGCCGTTCTCGGTCTTGTAGACCTTCAGGGCGCCATCGGCGATCGTCGACATGAAGGGCGCGTGGCCCGCCAGCACGCCGAACTCGCCTTCGGTGCCGGGGACGACCACCATGTGGACGTCCTCGGAACGGACCAGCTTCGCAGGCGTGACGAGTTCGAAGTGCAGGGGCATATCAGGCGTCCGCCGCCAGCTTCTTGGCCTTCTCGACCGCTTCGTCGATGCCGCCGACCATGTAGAACGCGGCTTCCGGCAGGTGGTCGTACTCACCGTCGACGACGGCCTTGAACGACTTCACGGTGTCTTCCAGCTGGACGAACTTGCCCGAGATGCCGGTGAAGACTTCCGCGACGTGGAACGGCTGCGAGAGGAACTTCTGGATCTTGCGGGCGCGGGCGACCGTGACCTTGTCCTCTTCCGACAGCTCGTCCATGCCGAGAATGGCGATGATGTCCTGCAGCGACTTGTACTTCTGCAGGGTTTCCTGGACGCGGCGGGCAGTCTGGTAGTGCTCGGCACCGACGATGCGCGGCTCGAGAACGCGCGAGGTCGAGTCGAGCGGGTCGACGGCCGGGTAGATGCCCAGCTCCGAGATGGCGCGGTTCAGCGTGGTCGTCGCGTCAAGGTGCGCGAACGAGGCGGCCGGCGCCGGGTCGGTAAGGTCGTCCGCGGGAACGTAGATCGCCTGGACCGAGGTGATCGAACCCTTGGTGGTCGAGGTGATGCGCTCCTGCAGCGCACCCATGTCGGTCGACAGGGTCGGCTGGTAGCCCACGGCCGAAGGAATACGGCCAAGGAGAGCCGACACTTCTGCACCCGCCTGCGTGAAGCGGAAGATGTTGTCGACGAAGAACAGGACGTCCTGGCCTTCCTGGTCGCGGAAGTATTCGGCCATGGTCAGACCCGACAGGGCGACGCGGGCGCGGGCGCCCGGGGGCTCGTTCATCTGGCCGAAAACGAGGGCGACCTTGGAACCGTCCGAGGTGGCGTTGCCTTCGGCGTCCTTGGCGATGACGCCGGCGTCGAGGAACTCGTGGTAGAGGTCGTTGCCTTCACGGGTGCGTTCACCGACGCCCGCGAAGACCGAGACGCCGCCGTGGCCCTTGGCGATGTTGTTGATCAGTTCCTGGATGAGAACCGTCTTGCCCACGCCCGCGCCGCCGAACAGGCCGATCTTGCCGCCCTTGGCGTAAGGGGCGAGAAGGTCGATGACCTTGATGCCGGTGACCAGGATCGACGCTTCGGTCGACTGGTCGATGAAGGCGGGAGCCTCGGCGTGGATCGGCGAGAACATGTCCGAGCCGATCGGGCCGCGCTCGTCGATCGGGTCGCCGACGACGTTCATGATGCGGCCGAGGGTCTTGGGGCCGACCGGCACCGAGATCTGCTTGCCGGTGTTGGCGACGGCCTGACCGCGGGTCAGGCCGTCGGTGCCGTCCATCGCGATGGTGCGCACGGTGTTCTCGCCGAGGTGCTGGGCGACTTCGAGAACCAGCTTCTGGCCGTTGTTCTCGGTCTCCAGCGCGGAGAGGATGGCGGGCAGTTCGCCTTCGAAGGTCACGTCGACGACAGCGCCGATGACCTGGCTGATCTTGCCGGTAGTGGTGAGGTTGAGCACGGGTGCAGTGGCCATTTCGGTTTCCTTAGCCTGCGGTTCTTAGAGCGCTTCCGCGCCCGCGATGATTTCGACGAGTTCGGTGGTGATCGCAGCCTGGCGGGTGCGGTTGTAGACGATCGTCAGCTTCTTGATGAGGTCGCCGGCATTGCGCGTGGCGTTGTCCATCGCCGTCATCGACGCACCCTGTTCGGACGCGGCGTTCTCCAGCAGCGCGCCGAAGAGCTGGGTCTTCAGATAGCGCGGGAGCAGGGCGGCGAGGATTTCCTCCTCATCGGGCTCGTATTCGGTGACCGCGTCGGCAGTCTGGGCAACGGCCTTGGGGGCCGGGACCGGGATGATCTGCTGGTCGGTCGGTTCCTGCAGCAGCGCCGAACGGAACTTCGAGTAGAACAGGTGCGCCACGTCGAACTTGCCCGCCTCGTACATCGCGACGAGTTCGTCGGCGACGCGCTCGGCTTCGTCGTAACCGGGGTTACGCACGTCCGAGGTGTCGAACATGTGGGCGATCTGGTTCGGGTGCTCGCGGCGGATCACCGCGCGGCCCTTGCGGCCCACGAGGTAGAACAGCACGGCCTTGCCCTGCGCCTGCAGATCACGCGCCTTGGCGAGGGCCGCCTTGACGATGTTCGAGTTGAACGCGCCGCACAGGCCCTTGTCCGAGTTCGCGACGACGAGCAGGTGCACCTTGTCGCTGCCGGTTCCGGCGAGCAGCTTGGGGCTGTTATCGGAGACGGTGATCTTCGACGCCAGCGATCCCATCACTTCGGCGAGACGCGCCGCGTAAGGGCGAGCGTCTTCCGCGGCGGCCTGCGCCTTGCGCAGCTTGGCCGCGGCGACCATCTGCTTGGCCTTGGTGATCTTCTGGGTCGACTTGACCGAGTTGATGCGGCCTTTGAGTTCCTTGAGCGAAGCCACTCGTTGTTCCTCGTTGCGTCGTCCCGGATCTGGTCCGGGACCGGTGGCAGTCTTTACGCTTGGCCGTTGAGGGCTGCTTCAAGACCGCCTGCGATCCCGGCTTTCGCCGGGATGACGGTTTAACTTAAGCGAACTGCTTGGCGAAGGCGTCGAGCGCGGCCTTGGTCTTGCTCTTGGCTTCGTCGCCGAAGTCCTTGGTCGAGCGGATCAGCGCCAGCACATCGGCATGTTCCGAGTGCATGTAGCTGAGCATCTCGGCCTCGTACTCGGTGACCTTCGAGACCGGCAGGGCGTCGAGGTAGCCGTTGGTGCCGGCGAAGATCGACACGGTCTGCTCTTCGAAGGCGAGCGGCGAGAACTGCTTCTGCTTGAGCAGTTCGGTCAGGCGCGCACCGCGGTTGAGCAGCTTCTGGGTCGAGGCGTCGAGGTCCGAACCGAACTGGGCGAATGCCGCCATTTCGCGGTACTGCGCCAGTTCCAGCTTGATCGAACCGGCGACCTTCTTCATCGCCTTGGTCTGGGCTGCACCACCGACGCGCGACACCGACAGACCCACGTTGATGGCCGGACGAATGCCCTGGTAGAACAGGCCGGTTTCAAGGAAGATCTGGCCGTCGGTGATCGAGATCACATTGGTCGGGATGTAGGCCGAAACGTCGCCAGCCTGCGTCTCGATGACGGGAAGGGCGGTCAGCGAACCGGCACCGTTCTCGTCGTTGAGCTTGGCTGCGCGCTCCAGCAGGCGGCTATGGAGGTAGAACACGTCGCCGGGGTAGGCTTCGCGGCCCGGCGGGCGACGCAGAAGGAGCGACATCTGGCGGTAGGCGACGGCCTGCTTGGAAAGGTCGTCGTACACGATGACGGCGTGCATGCCGTTGTCGCGGAAGAATTCGCCCATCGCGGCGCCGGTGTAGGGCGCGAGGTACTGCAGCGGAGCCGGCTCCGAAGCGGTCGCGGCGACGACGATGGAGTATTCCATCGCGCCGTTCTCTTCGAGCTGACGCACGATCTGCGCGACGGTCGAGCGCTTCTGGCCGACGGCGACGTAGATGCAGTAGAGCTTCTTGCCCTCGTCGTCGCCCTGGTTCGCTTCCTTCTGGTTGATGAAGGTGTCGATGGCGACGGCGGTCTTGCCGGTCTGGCGGTCACCGATGATCAGCTCGCGCTGGCCACGGCCGACGGGAACGAGAGCGTCGATCGCCTTCAGGCCGGTCTGCACGGGCTCGTGCACCGACTTGCGCGGGATGATGCCCGGAGCCTTCGATTCGACGCGGGCGCGCTTGTCGGCAATGATCGGGCCCTTGCCGTCGATCGGGTTGCCGAGCGCGTCGACCACGCGGCCGAGCAGGCCCTTGCCGACGGGAACGTCGACGATGGTGCCGGTACGCTTGACGCTGTCGCCTTCCTTGATCTCGGCGTCCGAGCCGAAGATCACGACGCCGACGTTGTCGGCTTCGAGGTTGAGGGCCATGCCCTGCACGCCGTTCGAGAATTCGACCATCTCGCCGGCCTGGCAGTTGTCGAGGCCGTGGATGCGGGCGATGCCGTCACCGACCGACAGAACCGAACCGACTTCCGAAACCTGGGCTTCGGTGCCGAAGCTGGCGATCTGGTCCTTGATGACCTTCGAGATTTCTGCTGCGCGGATATCCATTGTTCTGCCTTTCTTAGCCCTTCATGGCCTGGGCGAGCGAATTGAGACGGGTGCGGATCGAGCTGTCGATGCGCTTGGAACCGATGGTGACGACGAGGCCGCCGAGCAGTTCCGGATCGACGCTGGTCTTGATCTTGACCTTGCGACCCTCACGCACTTCCAGCTTCTGGCGAAGCTGTTCGACCTGTTCGTCGGAAAGCGCGTGGGCGGATGCGACTTCGGCCGTCGCTTCGCCGCGCTGGGCGGCGGCGATGCTGGCGAAGGCGCGGATGATCTCGGGCAGGGCCGACAGGCGGCGATTGCCTGCCAGAACGCCGAGGAAGTTCTTCGTGAGCGGCGATGTGCCGAGCACGCCCGCGACCGCTTCGATCGCCTTGGCGGCGGCATCGCGGCTGATCTGCGGATTGCGAATCAGCGCGGCAAGCTCGTCGCTCTCGCGCAGGGCCTGGCCGAGGTTGTCGAGGTCGTTCTCAACGGCCGAAACCGAGCCGTTCTCGCTCGCGAGATCGAACAACGCCGAAGCGTAGCGTCCCTGCAAGCTGGCCTTGATGCCTCCGGAATTCTCCACGCCTGTCCTATCCTTACATCGCAGGTGGGTTCGGGTCGGGGACGCAACAACAGCGCGTGCTCCCCCAGCCCGCTGACGGGGCGCGCATAGCGACGATACCGTTACAACGCAAGGTGCCCCTTTGACCCTGGGGACAAAGGACAGGTAAGCCGTTTAAAAGCAAGTGGCGGGAAGCCTCCTTGCGATGCAGTGTGCAATGTCGGGCACGAATTCGCTGCGGAGTATTCCGACGACCCATCGAATCGAGGGTCTGGCCCGGCCCGTGCCGCCAGTTGTATTACGGCCGACAGCCGGAGAACTTGGGCGAAAGGATGCCTCGGTGCATGGCCGTTGATGCCGATCGGTGCTTCTTTGCAGCATTACTCTGGACGATGCAGACGGCGCAGCGATGCGGGCCATTATGCGATGGCTCGAGCTGAGACGCCGTCCTTTCGCGGCGAACCGCCGATGCGATATGTCGTTCTGGACCGCATCGCGCAGTGCGGACCCGTTGGCGGAATGTCGCTCGTCGCCGCAGGGCGGACACTTTGCCATGTTATCCGGTTCACCAGCTGCGCGGATGAAATGGGAAGTTCCAATTGCCGGGCAGCGAAAGGGCACCGACTTCCGGCTTCCGCTCGACAGTCATCGAAACTTCCGCTTCAAGCCTTGGTGCAGGAGCGGGGCCCCGTATGACAAACGCTATCGATGAAGCAGTGCAGGAACGCGGTAAACGGGGGCCGTTTCGCCGCTTTCTTGCGCATCCACTGGTGCTTCTGCCGATCGGCGTGGTTCTGGTGGCTCTTGGCGCGATCCTGCCGGGCATCGCCATCAATGCGCTTCATATCGATCGTTCCTCGCCGCTGCGGGCGCTCTCGGGCTTGCTGGTCGGGATTTGCGGACTGCTGGCTTATCATGCCTTCCAGCGCTGGATCGTGCGGGAGCCGCGCGACGGCGTCCGGCCCGGGCGCGCCGGAGGAGAACTGGCAGCGGGCGTGCTGGGCGGTGTGATCCTGTTCAGCCTTGTCGTGGGAGCGGTCGCGCTGCTTGGAGGGCTTTCGATCGTCGGGTTGCGAGGCACGGGCGACTTGTGGGTCTGGTTCGGGATCGCATTCTATAGCGGTATGGTGGAGGAGGCCGTGTTCCGCGGCGTCATCCAGCGCCAGCTCGAGGCAGTTTTCGGAACATGGGCGGCGTTGGCGGTGACGTCCGCGTTCTTCGGATTCGCCCATCTCATGAATCCCGGTGCCAGCTTGTTTGCCGCCTTCGCCATCGCTTGCGAGGCGGGGATCCTGCTGGGCGCGGCCTATCTTGTAACACGGCGGCTGTGGGCGCCGATCGGGCTGCACATGGGCTGGAACTTCACGCAGGGGTGGATCTGGTCGATCCCCGTTTCCGGGGGAGGGACGCCGCGCGGGCTGGTGGAGACACGCCTCAGCGGGCCTGAACTCCTGACCGGCGGGGCGTTCGGGCTCGAAGCCTCCGGCGTGGCGCTGGTGGTGGCGACGATCGCGGGCGTGGCCCTGCTGCGATACGCCTACCGCAAGGGGGAGTTCATGCCGCCGCGCTGGAAGCAGGGTCAGACGAACGAGTAGGGATCGATGTCGATGTTCACGCGCACCCCGCGTGGAAACTCGAGCGGATCGAGCCATTCGCGCAAGGTTTTCTGCAGTTCCGCCGAGCGGCGCGCGTTGATCAGCAGCCGGAAGCGATGGCGGCCACGCAGCAGGGAGAGCGGCGCGGGGGCAGGGCCGAGCACCAGCATGTCCGGCAGGTTCGGCGCTGTCCCGCCGATCGCGCGGGCGGCGGATAGTGCCTCGGCCTGGTCCTCCGAACTGACGATGATCGCGGCCCAGCGGCCGAAGGGCGGGGCTCCGGCATCGCGGCGGGCTTCGGTCTCGGCGGCGTAGAAGGCGTCGCGGTCGCCGTTCGCCAGGGCGGCGATGACGGCGGCTTCGGGGTGGCGGGTCTGGATGAGAACTTCGCCAGGCTTCTCGCCGCGACCGGCGCGGCCGGCTACCTGGGCGATCTGCTGGTAAGTCCTTTCACCGGCTCGCAAATCTCCGCCTTCGAGGCCGAGGTCAGCGTCGACCACGCCCACCAGCGTCAGGTCGGGGAAGTGGTAGCCCTTGGTCACCAGCTGGGTGCCGATGATGACGTCGATCGCCTTGTTTTCCGCCATCGCCACGAATTCGCCGATCGCGGTAGGCGTGTTCATGGTGTCCGATGTAACCAGCGCGGTGCGCGCTTCGGGCAGGATTTCCGCCACTTCGTCGGCGATGCGCTCCACCCCGGGGCCGCAGGCGACGAGGCAATCGCCGGTGCCGCAGTCGGGGCAGGCTTCCGGCACGGGCGTCTCGTGGCCGCAATGGTGGCAGGCTAACCTCTTGGAAAACCTGTGTTCTACTAGCCATGCCGTGCAGTTGGGGCATTGAAAGCGGTAGCCGCAGTTGCGGCACAAGGTCAGCGGCGCATAGCCCCGGCGGTTGAGGAACAGCAGCGACTGCTCGCCCTTGGCCAGCCGGTCCTTCATCGCCTCCACCAGCCTCGGCGCGATCCAGCGGCCGCGTTCGGGGGCCTCTTCGCGCAGGTCGAGGATGTTGATCGCGGGCAATGTCGCGCCGCCGAAGCGCGAGGGCAGGTCGATCTTGCGGTAGACCCCGGCTTCGGCCAGCTGCATCGATTCCAGCGCCGGGGTGGCGCTGGCCAGAACTATAGGAATTCCTTCGAATTTCGCGCGCATCACGGCCACGTCACGGGCGTTGTAGCGCACCCCGTCGTCCTGCTTGAACGAGATCTCGTGCGCCTCGTCGACCACGATCAGGCCCAGATTCGCGTAAGGCAGGAACAGCGCAGAGCGGGCACCCACGATGACCTTAGCGGCACCTAACGACACCGCACGCCACGCCCGGCGCCTCTCGCTGGACTTCAAGGAGGAGTGCCACAGCACCGGCGGCACCCCGAAGCGATGCTCGAAGCGGCGCAGGAAATTTTCGGTCAGCGCGATCTCGGGGAGCAGCACCAGCACTTGCCGCTCCATGCGTATCGCTTCGGCGACAGCCTCGAAGTAGCACTCGGTCTTGCCCGAGCCGGTGACGCCGTCGAGCAGGAAGGGGGCGAACTTCTTTGCCTTCACCGCCTCGACGAAAATGTCGGCGGCGTGCTGCTGGATGTCGTTGAGCTTCGGCTCGGCGAATTCCGGGCGGGCAGGGGGATAGGGCCGGTCGAGATCGACCGTCACCGCCTCCAGCAGTCCCGCGCCGACCATGCCGCGCAGCACGCCCTCCGATACGCTGGCGAGTTCCGCCAGCTCGCGGATCGAGCCTTGCTCCCCCTGCAGCGCATCGAGTGCGGCGGCGCGCTGGGGCGTAAGGCGGGCGGGCTCCTCGCCGGTCAGGCGGTATTCGGTGGTCGTGCCGCCGCCGCGCAGCGCCGACATGCTGCCCAGCGCCATGCGCGCCACTGACGACAGCGGGGCGCAGTAGTAATCGGCGGTCCATTCGATCAGCCGCCGCAACCGCTCCGACAGCGGCGGCGCGGGCATCACGCCGAGCAAAGGTCTCAGTTTGCTTTCAGGCACTTCCTGCGCGTTCAGGCGTTCCGGTTCCCAGACGATGCCCAGCACCTGTCGCGGACCAAGGGGGGCGACGACGATCGATCCGAATTCGATCGTCATTCCCTCCGGCACGCGATAGTCGAGGACGCCCAGCGCGGCGTTGAAGACGAGGAGTCGGACACGTTGCATCTGCGTTCATATAGGCGCGGGCAAACGGGGTCGTGAAGGAGTACGCGCAGATGAATGGGGGATCGAGCATGCAGGCAGTGGGACGACGGGCAGTTTTGGCCGGATTTCTGGCTACGGGCGTCATGGCACTACCGGGCTGCACCACGATCGGGCGGCCCAGCTATACCGATATCATCGAGAACCTGCTGATGCTTTCCAGCCAGCGCGCCTTCGCGCGGCTGACGCAGCCCGACGGTTTCTGGGACAGCCAGGTCGCCCGCATCAACATGCCGGTGCTGTTCGGCCGTCCGGGATCGGTGGCACAGAAGGTGTTCCGCTCGCCGCTGTTCAAGGAAAAGCTCCAGCGCGAACTGAACCGCATCGCCGAGGACGGCGCGCGCGTCGCGGCGCCGATCGTCTACGATGCGGTGCGCTCGCTGACGGTGACCGACGCGCTGGCTCTGCTGCGGGGCGGCGATACTTCGGCGACGACGTTCCTGCGGCAGTCGATGGGCTCCGGCCTCGTCAATGCGATGATCCCGGAACTCGACCGGGTGATGCGCATGGCCGAGGATCCGATCCTCAATACCGCGGTCAATGCGCTGACCGGCGTGAACATGGCGGACGCGGCGCATGCCCTGGCGCTCGAGGCGGACAATGCAATCTGGTACGAGATCGGCGCGCAGGAAGCGGATATCCGCGCGCATCCCGAAAGCACCAATGACGGCGCGCTGATCGCGGCGTTGAAGCTGGCCAAGGGCATTTAATCGATAAACCCCCGTCATCCCAGCGAAAGCTGGGACCGCTGGCCGAGCCAAGCCCAACCCTCGGCGGGGCTGGGTTCGAACGCGCGTTGGCCGTAACAGGCCAGCGGTCCCAGCTTTCGCTGGG
>NZ_BAAILP010000015.1:0-8976 GCF_054589055.1 Novosphingobium sp. 11B
TGATCCGGGACCGCTGGCTGTCTTTAGGTGAGGCCTTGCGTCGGGGCGTTCGAACGCGATGTGGGCCGCTCACGGCCAGCGGTCCCGGATCAAGTCCGGGACGACGTCGGCGCATACTTGCCCCCACCCGCGCCGTCTGGCACCTGTGCGCCCGTTCGTCTGGAGGTCCCCCATGAAGCCTTACCTGCCGCTCGTCGCGTTGGCCGCGCTTGGCGTTTCGCTCGCCGCTTCGGCCCAACCCTTGCCCAAAGGCACCGCGCTGAAGCCGCCCGCCGATGCAGGCGCGCAGCCGGACGTGCCGGTGGACCTGATGAAGGCCGTCACCAAGCGCCTCTCCGCCGACGACTTCGAGGGCCGCGCGCCGAGCACCGCGATCGAGCCGAAGGTGCTCGACTACATCGTCGCCCAGTTCAAGGCGGCGGGCCTGCAGCCGGGCAACAAGGGCCAGTGGCTCCAGCCGGTGCCGACCGTGGAGATCACCGCGAGCGACTACACGCCGCTCAAGGTTTCCGGCGCGGCGGCGTCGCTCTCGTTCAGGCCGGGCGACGACTATGTCGCCGCGAGCTACCGGGTGACGCCGAAGTCGCAGGTGCAGGACAGCGAACTGGTCTTCGTCGGCTACGGCATCAATGCGCCCGAACTCGGCTGGAACGACTATGCCGGGCTGGACATGAAGGGCAAGACGGCGGTGATCCTCGTCAACGACCCGGACTATGCGATGGAAGGCGAGCAGGGCATCTTCAAGGGCCGCCGCATGACCTACTACGGCCGCTGGACCTACAAGTTCGAGGAAGCCGCGCGGCAGGGCGCGACCGCCGCGCTGATCGTGCATGACACGTTCCCGGCGGCTTACGGCTGGAACGTCGTCAACTCCAGCTGGACCGGCGCGCAGTATTCGGTGCAGACGCCGAACGACGCGATGGACCAGACGGTCGCCAACGGCTGGATCCAGAAGCCCGTGGCCGAGGCGATTCTCAAAGCTTCGGGCAAGGACCTCGCAGCGCTGACGAAAGCGGCGCAGACCAAGGGCTTCAGGCCGGTCCCGCTCGGTCTCAAGGTCAGCTTCGGGTTCGACAATGCCATCCGCCGCTCGACGTCCAACAACGTCGTCGGCGTGCTGCCGGGCAAGTCGCGGCCGGACGAGGTCGTGCTCTATTCGGCGCACTGGGACCACCTCGGCCACTGCACGCCGCAGGGAGGCAAGCCGAACGACGACATCTGCAACGGCGCGGTCGACAATGCCGACGGCGTCGCGGCGCTCACCGCCATCGCGAAGATGAATGCCGAGACCGGGCCTGCCGAGCGCAGCCAGGTCTTCGTGGCACTGACGCTGGAGGAATCGGGGCTGCTTGGCTCCGAGTTCTACGGCGCCAACCCGATCTATCCGCTCGACCACACCGTCGGCGGAGTGAACATGGATGCGCTGCTGCCTGCGGGCCGCGCGAAGTCCTACACCCAGACCGGCGGCGACAAGTCCGAGCTGGGCGACCTCTACCTCGCTGCGCTGAAGGCGCGCGGTCTGAATGACGTGCCTGAGGATCACCCGGAGCGCGGCGGCTACTACCGCTCCGACCACTTCAGCCTCGCCAAGCGCGGCGTGCCGATGTTCAACGTCGAGCGCAGCGGCGACCTCATGAACGGCGGCACGGCGGCGGGCGAGAAGGCCGCGCAGGACTACACCGACAACCGCTACCACGCCCCGGCCGACGAATACTCGGAAAACTGGGACTGGAGCGGCATCACCCAGGACGTCGAACTGTTCTACGACCTCGGCCGCACGCTGGCGGACGGCACGATGTGGCCGAACTGGCGTGCGGGCGACGAATTCCGCGCGATCCGCGATAAGGACTGCGCCGCTGCAACCAAGGGATGCAATACCAAGTGACTTTCACTCTTCCCCCCGAATGGGCCGCGCAGGACTGGCTGTGGATCGGTTTTCCGCATGATCCGGTCGAGTGGCCCGGCTTCCTCGAACGCGCGCAGGAGCAGATGGCGGATTTCGCCAGCGCCGTCGCCGAGAGCGGGCAGGACGTGCGCCTGATCGTGCGCGACGAGGTCAACCGTGCCCGCGCGTCGGAACTGGTGTCGGGTAAGGTCACGCTGGAAACCCGGCGCTACGGTGACGTCTGGCTGCGGGATACCGGGCCGCTTGTCACCGTGGACGCCCATGGCAACCGCAAGGGCATGCGCTTCGGCTTCAACGGCTGGGGTGGCAAGTACCTGATGGACGGCGATCAGGAGATCGGCGAGGAACTGGCGCGCGATGCCGGTCTCGACGTCGAGATGGCCGACTGGATTCTCGAAGGCGGGGCGATCGATGGCGACGGCACCGGGCTGGTGGCGGTGACCGAGCAGGTCTTCCTCAACCCAAACCGCAACCCGCACCTCACCCGTGCCGACCTCGACATGCGGCTGCAACGGGATCTCGGTTACGAACGTGTGTTGTGGCTGGGCGACGGCCTCATCAACGACCATACCGACGGTCACGTCGACAACCTCGCCCGTTTCGTTGCGCCGAACCTGCTGGCGGTGCCGCGCGCGACCGGCAAGGACGATCCCAACGCCGCGATCTATGCTGACGCGAAGGCGCGGGCCGAGGCCATGGGCGTCAAGGTTGCCGAGGTCCCTTCGCCGGGCCGGGTTGAGACCGATGGCCGGGTGGAGCCCGCCAGCTACATGAACTTCGCGATCACCTCGAAGCTGGTGGTCGTGCCGATCTACGGCACCGAACATGACGAGGAGGGCGTCGCCGCCATCGCCGCGCTGTTCCCGGACCGCGACACTCTGGGCGTCATGGCCGATGCGGTGCTGGCGGGCGGCGGTTCGTTCCATTGCTCCAGCCAGCAGATGCCGTCGGTCTGAGACGTTGCCTTAACGCTTTGGAAACCACTGCGCGTGCATAGTCGCGCGCATGGCTCGCATCGTCGCTCTCGCGCAGGTTCATCGTCCCGTCATCGGGAGCGAATGGTTGCGCCCGCTGATCGTGGGCGGCTGCGCATTGGCGCTCATCCTCGCGCGCGACGCACTGCCCTTCTGAGCGCCATGCCGTTCATCGGCCGGCAATCTTTTCAAACAAATTCAACGTTTCGTGACAGAGCGTGGCTGCGTCTTGTCTCGCTTGTTGCACTGCACACCTAGATATTGCGTTGCAGCAAAGTTTTGTCGCATTGGGATGATGCAATCGAAATCGGGCGTCCCCAATCTTTAAGGCGACCCTTTGATGGAGATGACAATGCGCAACATGACTGACGCCGACCGCGCCCGCGTGCGCGAATCGTTCATCGGCAACGGCCTGCTTTTTCTGTTCGGCTGCGGCGTTCTGGCCTTTCTGGTCGCCGTGGACCGTGTAGACTGGTTCTCGATCCGGCCCGCCACCGGAACTTCGATCGCGATGGCCCGTTCGACCGAGGGTGCTCCCAAGGTCGGCCCCGCCGCTGCCGAGCCCGTGAGCCCGAAACCGTGACAACGGAGCCTGCCAGGACCCAATGATCGTCGCCAAGATACCGAGTTCCACCCGCGTCATCCAGGAGATCTGGAAGCCGCTGACGCTGCTCTTCGTGTGGGACGTGATCGTCACGATCACCTATTACATACTCCCGTTCAAGGCGCCGGAGCTGCCGATCACGCTGTTCGGCTCGGCGCTGGCGCTGTTCCTCGGCTTTCGCAGCAACTCGGCCTACCAGCGCTGGTGGGAAGGGCGCGGGCTGTGGGGCCTGATGATCAACGCCAGCCGCAACATCGCGCGTGCGGCCCGCAACTTCATGCCCGACCCCGAGGCGTCGGAGCTGAAGCGGGAGATCGTCTATCGCCAGATCGCCTACGTCAACGCGCTGCGCTGCCAGCTCCGCCGTCTGCCGCAGGACGAGGAAGTCCTTCGCGTATTTCCCGGTGACGAGAAGGACCCCGCATTCAGCCGCGTCAACGTCGCCAACGGCATTCTCGACGGCACCGGCCGCCGCATCGACCAAGCCCGCCGCAAGGGCTGGATCGACACCATCCAGCAGACGCAGATGGAGGCGGTCCTCGTCGATATTGCCAACTCGCAGGGCGGCATGGAGCGGCTCAAGAACACGCCGTTGCCGTTCCAGTACCGCTTCATCCCCGAAGTGTTCACCCACCTGTTCTGCGTCCTCCTGCCGATCGGGCTGGTCGAGACGCTGCAGTTCGCGACGCCGCTGGGCTCGACGATCGCAGGGCTGATGTTCCTCGCGGTGCTGGCGATCGGTGACGATCTCGTCGACCCCTTCGCCAACGACGTCCACGACCTGCCGCTCAATTCCATGTGCCGCACGATCGAGATCGACCTGCTGCAGGCGATCGGCGAGCCAGCGCCCGCACCCGTCCAGCCTGACAAGCACGGGGTGCTGTGGTAATCTTGGGGGTATGAAGCTCTACAAGGATCGTCAGGTCACCATTGCCACGTTGCGCTTCGGCAAGGTCTTCAGCGCGGAAGCCAGAGCGGATTTCAGTCCGGTCGGGCTTCTGGCTGTCGGGGCGATGGTTACCGGGATATTGCTCGGCAGTGCGGTGATCGTGGCGGTTTCGAAGGGCTCGAAGAAGAAAGCAGGGGAGCATCGCCCCCCTGCACCCCCGTTACCGTCGAGCTGATTGCGGGCAGCGGCGCCGCACGCTCATTGTGAGGCTATCACCTCGATATTGCGAGCGTAGCGAAGCAATCTAGCGCGGTATGAAACTGCCCTGGATTGCTTCGCTACGCTCGCAATGACGAACTTGAGGTGATGCGCCGCAGGCCATTATTAAGGCTGCAGTCCATACGAAACGCTACTGCGCGCGCTACGACGACAGTTCAGGGGTCTGGGGCAATGGCCCCAGACTTCCCTTATTCGCTCTTGGACGCAAACCAGATCACGTGCTTCGGCCCCTTGCCGTTGCTGCGCGCATGAACCTTCACTTCGTCCACCGCGAACCTCGCCCGCTCGATGCGGCGGGTGAAGGAAGGATCGGCACCGGCCGACCAGATCGCCAGCACGCCGTCCGGGGTCAGCGCCCCGTAAGCCTCGCGCAGGCCGACCTTGGAATAGATGACGTTGTTGTCCTCGCGGACCAGCCCATCGGGGCCGTTGTCGACGTCGAGCAGGATCGCATCGTAGTCGCCGTGGCCGTCGACGATGGCTTGCGCGACGTCGCCCATCACCAGGTTGACGCGCGGGTCTTCGAGGCAGTCCCCGGTCAGGTGCGCCATCGGGCCCCGCGCCCACTGGATGATCTCGGGCACCAGTTCGACGACGGTGATCTTCGCATCGGCGGGCAGAACCCGAAGCGCGGCGCGCAGGGTGAAGCCCATGCCGTAGCCGCCGATCAGGAAGTGCGGGCGCTTGGAAGAGCCCTTGATCCGATCGTAGGCCATCGTCGCAAGGGCCTCTTCCGAGCCCCACTTGCGCGTGCTCATCAGCTCGTTGTGGCCGATGACGATCATGAAATCCTTGTCGTGGCGGAACAGCTCAAGCTTCTCGCCGTCCGGAATCCATGCACTGTCGAGGAGTTCGCGCTGGATCATGCCTTCAGATCCGGCGCGGTCGCCTCTGCCGTCAGCAGGGCGATGGCTTCATCGAGGGTCATGACCTTCTGGTGCTCGGCGCCGAGCGTGCGCAGGGCGACGGTGCCTTCCTCCGCCTCGCGCTTGCCGACGACGACGAGGTGCGGGACCTTCTTGAGCGAGTGTTCGCGCACCTTGTAGTTGATCTTCTCGTTGCGCACGTCGGTTTCGACGCGCACGCCCGCCGCCTTCAGCTTGGCGGCGACTTCGGCGGCATAGCCGTCGGCGTCCGAAACGATCGTCGTCACCACGGCCTGAACCGGGGCCAGCCACACCGGCAGCTTGCCCGCGAAGTGCTCGATCAGGATGCCGATGAAGCGCTCGTACGAACCGAAGATCGCGCGGTGCAGCATGACCGGGCGGTGTTTCTCGCCGTCTTCGCCGATGTAGTGCGCGTCGAGGCGCTCGGGCAGCATGCGGTCGGACTGGATCGTGCCGACCTGCCAGGTGCGGCCGATCGCGTCGGTCAGGTGCCATTCCAGCTTGGGCGCATAGAACGCGCCTTCGCCGGGCAGTTCCTCCCAGCCGTATTCCTCGGTGGCGAGACCGGCACGCACCACGGCGTCGCGCAGTTCGGCCTCGGCCTTGTCCCACTGCTCGTCGGTGCCGATGCGGTTGTCCGGGCGCAGTGCCAGCTTGATCGCGTAAGTGAAGCCGAAGTCGCGGTAGACCCGGTCCGCCATCTCGCAGAACGCCTGCACTTCGCCGACGATCTGGTCTTCGCGGCAGAAGATGTGGCCGTCGTCCTGCGTGAACTGGCGCACGCGCATCAGGCCGTGGAGCGCGCCGTGCGGCTCGTTGCGGTGGCAGCAGCCGTTCTCGACGATGCGCAGCGGCAGGTCGCGATAGGACTTGATGCCCTGCTTGAAGATCAGGACGTGCGCCGGGCAGTTCATCGGCTTGAGCGCCATCCACTGCGCGTCGTCCGAGATGATCGGGCCGTCGTCCTCGGTGTTGGGCACTTCGTCGGGGATGACGAACATGTTCTCGCGGTACTTGCCCCAGTGGCCGGACTGCTCCCACTGGCGCGCGTCCATGACCTGCGGCGTCTTCACTTCCTTGCAGCCCGCGTCGTTGACGGCGCGGCGCATGTAGTCTTCGAGCGCGCGATAGATCACGTAGCCCTTGGGGTGCCAGAACACCGAGCCGTGCGCTTCGTGCTGGAGGTGGAACAGGTCCATCTCGTTACCGAGCTTGCGGTGGTCGCGCTTGGCGGCTTCTTCGAGGCGCGTCAGGTGCTCGGCCAACTGCTTCTTGTTGAGCCAGCCGGTGCCGTAGATGCGCGAAAGCATCGCGTTGTTCTGGTCGCCGCGCCAGTAGGCGCCCGATACGCGCGTCAGCTTGAAGGCGGCGGGGTCCAGCTTGCCGGTCGAGGGCAGGTGCGGACCGCGGCACATGTCGAGCCAGTCGTCGCCCGACCAGTAGACCGTCAGCGGCTCGTCGCCGGGGAGTTCGGCGGCCCATTCGGCCTTGAAGCTCTCGCCCTGCTGCTTCCAGCGGCTGATGAGCTGTTCGCGGTCCCACACTTCGCGGCGCAGCGGCTTGTTGGCGGCGATGATCTTGCGCATCTCCGCCTCGATCGCGGGCAGGTCTTCATCCGTGAACGGGCGCTCTGCCGGGGCGAAGTCGTAGTAGAAGCCGTCGTTCGTCGAAGGGCCGAAGGTGATCTGCGTGCCGGGGAACAGCGCCTGCACCGCTTCGGCAAGGACGTGCGCGAAGTCGTGGCGGGCGAGGTCCAGCGCTTCGGCCTCGTCGCGGCTGGTGACGAGGGCAAGGCTGGCGTCGCCGGTGAAGGGGCGCGACAGATCGACCAGCTCGCCGTCGATCTTCGCGGCGAGGGCGGCCTTGGCGAGACCCGGGCCGATGGCGGCGGCGACGTCGGCCGGGGTCGAGCCTTGCGGCATCTCGCGCACGGAACCGTCGGGCAGGCTGATCTTGAACATTTCGGACATGGACGAACTCATTCTCTCGTTTGCCCCATGCCATACCAGAGCATGTGGGCGGAAAACCTTTGGGGGCGCCATGGCACAGGCGCGCCTCCGGGTGAAGGTGCGGCGTCGGCTGAAATGGCTCTATTTCGGAAACGAGAGACGCCAATCTCGCCCGAAATCCGGGCGACGGCGGTTCGCGTGCTCAGCCTGCGACCAACCGTGCCCGGACGAGCCGGGTAGTCTGGGTCGTGGTCGGGGTGGTGCGCAACAGCATGAGCGCGATGTAGCGATTCGGGCGCGGAAAGCCAAGCGTGGTCCCGGGATCACCCGATGACGACGAGGTTACTTTCCATAATGTCAATGCTGCTTGACTTATGTTGACTCGGATGACAAATACCCTTTACACATAAGCAAGGAGGCTTGTCATGACGGACCAAACCCTGTCGCGCGGACCCGCTTGGTTCTGGGGCGGCGCGTTCTTCGTGGGCATGTTCGGAACCGGGTTCGCCGCGCGTGCGCTGGATCTGGGGTCGATTCCCTCGGCGCTGGTGATGATCCCACCGATGCTGCTACTGATTCCGCTGGTCCGCGCCTCCGAGAAGGCACAGGCAGAGTGCGGAGCGCTGTCTCCCGCAACGCGGCGCTACAATCGCCGGGGCCTGATCTGGGCGTTCGGTTATGTGATCTTCCTGTTCGTGGCCGTCTTCGGGGCCAAGTCGGGCGCATCCGGGCCTCTGCTCTGGCTGCTGGCGCTGCTGCCGGCGCTGCCGATCTTCTTCATGCTGTGGACGATGGCGCGCTATCTGGTGGAGGAGACCGACGAGTATCTTCGCCTGCGTGTCATCAACGCGGCTCTCTGGGCCACCGGGCTGCTGCTGGCGGTGGCGACCGTCTGGGGCTTCCTCGAGACGTTCGAACTGGTCCCCCACGTTCCCGGCTGGGCCGCCGTGCCGGTGTGGGCGGTGGGACTGGGCGCCAGTTCCATCGTCAATCGCTGGAGGGAGGCGTGAAGAACCGCCTCAAGGTCCTGCGCGCCGAGCGCGGCTGGAGCCAGCAGGATCTGGCCGAGCGGCTGGAAGTCTCGCGCCAGAGCGTCAACGCGATCGAGACGGGGCGCTACGATCCCTCGCTGCCGCTGGCCTTTCGCATCGCCGACCTCTTTGGTATGACGATCGAAGAGATATTCCAGAGGGGCGAGTGATGGCTGGCGGGCCGTTGAAGCGAAGGCGTGGGGCACGGGTCGGCGTGGCGGTAGCGATCGCGGCGGCTGTCGCGGTGTCGCTGGGACTGTTCCAGTCCGCCGCCGAACCTGCCCGGCCGCGTGAGGAGACCGGTTTCGGCACGATCCGTGCCGATGGCAAGGTGATCCTGCGGGTCGTGGCGCCGATCCTTTACTGAGCGGTGCTTTCTGCGCGGGGGGCTTCGACAAGCTCAGCCTGAGCGGGAATAGGGGTATTTCTAAAATCCGCTCAGGCTGAGCTTGTCGAA